>DATJTE010000233.1:0-22150 GCA_035503715.1 Rhizobiaceae bacterium
AGGCGCCGTCCACCGATCAGCAGCACAGCGGCGGCAATCAGCGCGAAAAACGTCGCGGCCAGAACGGATGGCAGCTTGAACTGGACGACGAAACGCAGCCAGGCGGTGACGCTGCGCCAGAACTTCGTGGTCTCGGCGACAAATTCGCCGGCGACATCGCCGATCATGGCAAAGCTGATATCGTAACGTTTGGTCAGCAGGCTCGAGAACAGCTCGCGGCGTATCTCGGCAATGCGGGACAGCAAGCCGTTGATGCGGATAGAGAGATTCTCTGCAACCCCAAGCAGCGCGTTGATCTCGGCCTTCTCCGAGGTGAGGTCCTGTCTTTCGAGTTGCACGATATCCGGCTCGGGCGGCTGACCCGCGGCGGGTGGCGGGCCGAGCTGCTCGAGCCGCGTATTGATCTCCTGGAGCCGCGGCCGGAATGCCTGGCCGGCCTGCAGGACCTGCGCGGCAACAGCTTCCAGCTTCAAGCGGATGTCGACGAGCGCGGCGTCGTCCTCGGCGCTGCGCGCGATGCCCGCTTCAAGTTCGTTCGTCTTGTTGGTGAGAGTCTCTATGATCTGCTGCTGTTCGGCGAGCAGGCCGGTGCCGAAGCTGCCCGAGCTCTGACCTTGGCCGTACGCGGACGCCGCGGCAAAGCAGAGTGCGACGAGCGCCAGCAGGCCCGATCGTCCAAAATTGAAGCGGAGATTTTTCACCAGTCGAATCGCGCCTGCCGGCCTCCCAGAAACGCGCGCCATTGATAAAGACGCCCCGCGCGCGCGGCAAGCCGCGTCGGTCCCTCGAAAGGCGATGGCGGAATTCTGGCTTTCGGCGTCGCTGACGCTCTATAGTGTCGCCGACAACTGCCCAACCCGGACCCTTCCCATGGCGGAATACTCGGCGTTCGCCCTTCTGAAGAACGCGCTCTCAGGCAACAAGGATTGGAAGCCGGCGTGGCGCAAGCCCGCGCCGAAGCCATCCTATGACGTCATCATCATTGGCGGCGGCGGGCACGGTCTGTCCACAGCCTATTATCTCGCCAAGGAGCATGGCATCACCAATGTCGCGGTGTTGGAGAAGGGTTATCTCGGCTCCGGCAATGTCGGCCGCAACACGACGATCGTACGCTCCAACTACCTGCTGCCGGACTCGATCCGCTTCTATGAGCACTCGATGAAGCTCTGGGAGAACCTCTCCCACGATCTGAACTACAACGTCATGTTCTCGCAGCGCGGCGTGCTCAACCTCGCGCACACGCCGGGCCAGGCGGACGACTATATCCGCCGCGGCAATGCGATGCGGCTGGCCGGCGGCGACGCGGAGTGGCTGAACACGGCCGAGGTCGGCCGCTTCGTGCCGGGCCTCGATGTCAGCGGTTCGGCCCGGTTCCCGGTCGTCGGCGGCTTGCTGCAGCCGCGCGCCGGCACCGCCCGGCATGACGCGGTCGCGTGGGGTTATGCGCGCGGTGCTGACCGGCGCGGCGTCGACATGATCGAGAATTGCGAGGTGATCGGCTTCCTGCGCGAGGGCGACCGCATTGTCGGCGTGCAGACCAACCGCGGCGAGATCCGCGCCAAAAAAGTCGGCGTCGCCGTGGCGGGCTCAACCGGCCGCGTGATGAAACTCGCCGGCATCGAACACCTGCCGATCGAAAGCCATGTGCTCCAGGCCTTCGTGTCGGAGTCGCTGAAGCCGTTCGTCGACTCGGTCGTCACCTTCGGTGCCGGACATCTCTACATGTCCCAGTCGGACAAGGGCGGCCTGGTCTTCGGCGGCGGCCTCGACGAATACAACACCTACGCCCAGCGCGGAAACCTGCCGCTGGTCGAAGAGGTGATGAGCGAAATCTGCGCCATGTTCCCGGCGCTGTCGCGGGTGCGCCTGCTGCGCTCCTGGGGCGGCGTGATGGACATGTCGATGGATGGTTCGCCGATCATCACCAAGGGCCCCCTGCCCGGCATGTATCTGAACTCCGGCTGGTGTTACGGCGGCTTCAAGGCGACCCCGGCGTCGGGCTGGGCTTTCGCCTGGACCATCGCCAAGGACGAGCCGCACGCCATCAACGCCGCCTATACGCTCGACCGCTTCAGCCGCGGCATCCTCATCGACGAGAAGGGCCAGGGCGCGACGCCCCGGCTGCATTAATGATCATCAACTGTCCCTATTGCGGTCCGCGCGACCTCGTCGAATTCACCTATCAGGGTGACGGCAACCGCACACGCCCCCAGCCTGCGTCGCAAGACTATCCCGCCTGGAACGCCTATATATACGACAGGCTGAACCCGGCCGGCGATCACAATGAGATATGGCAGCATTCCGGCGGCTGTCGGTCGCATCTGGCAGTCGTGCGCAACACGCTGACGCATGAGATCAAGTCGGTCGAGTTTGTGCGCGATCATGGCCATCGCAAGTCGGACGGCCACCGCAAGACGGGAGCCGCATCGTGAGCTCCAGCCGCGCAACAGCCGGCGGCCTGATCGACCGCAGCAAAACCGTCCGCTTCATCTTCGACGGCAAGCCCTATGCGGGCCTCGAGGGCGACACGCTCGCCTCCGCACTGCTCGCCAACGGCGTGTCGCTGATGGGCCGCTCGTTCAAATATCACCGCCCGCGCGGTGTGGTGACCGCCGGCATCGACGAGCCGAACGCGCTGGTCACCGTGCTGAAGGGCGAAGTCCGCGAAGCAAACATTCCGGCGCCGCTCCTCGAGATTTACGATGGCCTGACCGCCGTCAGCCAGAACCGTTTTCCCTCGCTTGGCTTTGACGTGGGCGCGGTGAACCAGCTCGGCGGCAAGGTCATCTCGGCCGGCTTCTACTACAAGACCTTCATGGGTCCGGTGGTCGGCCCGCTGAAGGGCACGCGCTTCTGGATGTTCTGCGAAAAGTTCATCCGCCGGGCTGCTGGCCTCGGCCGCGTCGACTATGCGCCCGATCCGGCGCGCTACGAGCGCATGAACGCTTTCGCCGACGTACTGATCGTCGGCTCCGGTCCCGCTGGCCTTGCAGCGGCGAAGGCGGCGGCGGACCGCGGCGCGCGCGTTATTCTGGCGGACCTCGACGCGCGCTTCGGCGGCACGGCCAAATGGTCGGACGAGACGATCGACGGCATGTCCGGAGCGGACTGGGCAGACATGATGGTGCGCGAACTCTCTGGCCGCGACACTATCCGGCTGCTCAACCGCACGACGATCTGGGGGTATTATGACGACAACACGATCGCAGCGCTTGAGCGCGTCACGGATCACAAGGCGGTCGCCGGTAAGGGCGAGCGCCGGCACCGCCACTGGGTGATCCGCCCCAAGAAGGTCGTGATCGCCACCGGCGCGTTCGAACGGCCGCTGGTGTTTCCGGGCAATGACCGTCCCGGCGTGATGCTTGCTGCCGCCGCCGAGCGGTATGCGAACGAATACGGCGTGCTGCCCGGAAGCAACGTCGCGCTCTTCACCAACAATGATGGTGCATACCGCTCGGCCCTCGCACTGAAGAAGGCTGGCGCCGAGATCGCAGCGATTGTCGATGTGCGCGCAACGATCTCCGAAGCGGCACGCGCGCTTGCGGCGGAAGCCGGCGGAGAGCTGCTGCTCGGTCACGCGGTGACCAGTACCAGCGGCGGCAAGCAGGTCTCGGGCGTGAGCGTGCAGCCGTTCGACCTCGCAAGCCGCAGCGTATCCGGTTCGAGCCGCTCGATCACGGCCGACTGCGTGCTGATGTCGGGGGGCTGGTCGCCGGCCATCCATCTCGCCAGCCAGGCGGGTGCAAAAGCGATCTGGAACGATGAATTGCAGGCTTTCCTGCCGCCCGAAAGCCGCGGCAGATGGGTCGGCGCCGGCGCCTTCACCGGCACCTTCTCCACGACCGCAGCGATTGCCGAGGGCGAAGCGGCGGGACTTGCCGCCACCGGCGGCGAGGATACGCGATCGGAGCCGCGCCTTGTCGTCGACGGCGCGCTGGACCCCCGCCCTGCTCCGGTCTTCGAGATCAAGGCGAGCGGCAAGGCTTTCGTCGACTACCAGCTCGACGTGACGGCCGACGACGTACGTCTCGCGCATCGCGAGGGTTTTGTCTCGGTCGAGCATCTGAAACGTTACACCACGCTCGGCATGGGCACCGACCAGGGCCGCACGTCCAACGTGCCTGGCCTCGCCATCATGGCGGAGGCGCAAGGCGCGCCGATCCCCGAGGTCGGCACGACGCGCTTCCGCCCGCCCTTCGCGCCTGTGTCGTTGGGCTCGCTCGCTGCCGAGCGCTACGCTGACCTGAAGCCTGAACGCCTGACGCCGATGCATGACTGGCACGTCGAAAAAGGCGCGATCATGTATTCGGCCGGCCTGTGGTATCGCCCGATGATCTATGGGCAGCCCGGCGAAACGGTCGAGCAGGCCTATGTGCGCGAGGCGAAAGCCGTGCGCGAGGCGGTTGGCATGGTCGATGTCTCGACGCTCGGCAAGATCATGGTGCAGGGACCGGACGCGGCTGAGTTCCTCGATCGCGTCTACACCAACATGTTCTCGACGCTGGCCGTCAACAAGGCGCGGTACGGTCTGATGCTGCGCGACGACGGCGTGATGATGGACGACGGTACGACGTGGCGCCTGTCCGAGACCGATTTCCTGATGACGACCACCACCGCGAATGCCGGCAAGGTCATGCAGCATCTCGAATATTTCCTCGACGTGGTGTGGCCGGATATGAAGGTGCACCTGACCTCCGTCACCGATGAGTGGGCCGGCACCGCAGTCGGCGGACCGAAGTCACGCGACGTGCTGGCGGCGTGCGTGACCGGCACGGCGGTGGACAATGCGACGCTGCCCTTCATGGGAATCGTCAAGGGCGAGATCGCCGGCGTGCCGGTGATGATCTGCCGCCTCTCCTTCTCCGGCGAGCTGGCCTACGAGGTCTATTGTGGTGCGGGCCATGGCCAGCATGTCTGGGACGCGATCCGCGCCGCCGGCAAGCCGTTCGGCATCGTGCCCTACGGCCTGGAAGCGCTCGGCACGCTGCGCATCGAGAAAGGCCACGTGACGGGCGCGGAGATCGACGGCCGCACCACCGCGCGCGACCTGCAGCTCGACGGCATGCTGTCGAAGAAGAAGCCGTTCATCGGCTCGGCGATGATGGACCGCGAAGGCCTCACCGATGACAACCGTATTAAGCTTGTCGGCGTCATCTCGCTCGACAACCGGCCTCTGAACGGCGGGGCGCATATCGTCGAGCAACTCGAGCCGAAAGAGCCGAACACTTCGATCGGCCACATCACGGCGGTCTGCTACTCGCCGGCGCTCGGCAAATACATCGGGCTGGCGCTGGTCAAGGGCGGCAAGAAGCGGCACGGCCAGCGCGCTTTCACCGCCGACCCGCTGCGCGACCGCTTCGGGCCGGTCGAGATCGTCAGCCACCATATGTTCGATCCGGAAGGGAACCGCATGCATGGTTGAGCAGGTTTCCCCTCTCGAGCCTGTCTGGAAACCGGGCAGCCACGGCCGCATCCTCGGCGGTGCGGGTGTAACGCTGACCGAAACGCGACCGGGCTCGATCGTGCAGCTCGCGGCCTGGCCCGGCCACGAAAAGGCAATGATGGAAGCGATCCGCAGCGCCACCGGCCTGTCGCTCGCCGATGGCGGCGGCGCGGGCGTCGCCGAGGCAACGAAGGCAGCATTCGGCTTTGCGCCGGGCAAGTTTCTGCTCGCCGATCAGGCCGAAGGCGCTGGCGCAGCGCTAGCCGGAGCGGTCGGCATCGACATCGGCGTCGTCACCGACCTCTCGCATGGCCGCACCGCGATCCGCATTTCAGGACCGAAGGCGGAATGGGTGCTGGCGAAATTCTTCGCCATCGATTTTTCCATTCCTGCATTCCCGGTCGGCTCGGGCCTCTCGACAGCGCATCACGACGTTTTCGCTCAGGTCCAGCGCACCGGCGCCGACCAGTTCGACCTCTACGTCTTCCGCTCCTTCGCGCGCAGCTTCTGGACGGCACTTTGCCACGCAAGCGAAGAGGTCGGTTACGAGGTGAGGTAGGGACGCTAGTTCTCGTAGATGTCAATCTCCAGCTCGCGCGACGAGCCTTCCGACGCGATCGTCACCAAGAATGTTCCCGCCGAGAAGTCGATTGATGTCGTCACGAGCACGCTATCGTCGACAAACCAGATTTCGTCGGTTCCGCCGAGGTTGGCCTTGCGAACTCTGTCCGCGACCTTGCCGTCAAACTCCTCAAAACCTTGTTTGCGGTGAATATAGACTTTGTGGGGTTCGACCCTATCAAAGACGTAGAACTCTTCTCCGTGGTAGAATGCGTAGGGCCTGAATCTCATCGGTATTGGACGAGACGAAAGAGTGATCTTGTCATCAATCAAGCTGATCGAATACGCCACATTTTTCCCGCTCTCCAACCCGAGGAAAGTTACTTCGCGGCCTGCAGAATAGGCATAGTTCACGATGGGGATTGATGTCTCGCTCACGGCATGGTCTGAAAAGCACTCAATGAAATAGTCGTACTGACCTTTGTCGGTAATCGTCGTCGGCCGTCCTGCGCACGGACTCTCGCCGATAAACATTGGTATGCTCAGCCGATCCGAGGACCCGACGACTTCAACGCTCCTGCTCCTTAAATCGAACGTTCCAAGGAAGTATCGGTCTCCTTTCCTGAAAGTTACTACGAACTGGCCAGAGGCAGCAGCGCGCTGCACACCGTTGTACGAAGTCCCTGGAGTTGAGAGTCGAAATCTCGTGCCGCTGGCCAGATTGGTGAACGCGATCGCTCCCGTCTCCTGATCGCCCGGAACTATCATTGCGACTACGGGGTAGTTCACCGCGACGTTGGCGGACGCGATATAAGTAGCCCTATCATCGCGGCCGAAGTTGCAGCTCGCCAATCCTATGAGCGCGGCAGCGAGGAAGGCCAATCTCCATCTTCGACCCCGCAGCAACGCGTTCTCCATCCAAGTCAGTGGGTTACTCAACTTCGTTGAAACGTACCACTAGACCAGTTACCTCGCCACGGGAGGAGTCTGGCCATCTTACCGCCTACTGCTTTCGGTAAAGCACCATGCCGGCGTGATGGAGGACGCCATCGCGGAAATCGCCGTCGGCGGTGAAGCCGGTGTCGTCGACATATTCGATGTGATCGCCTTCGAGCCAATAGCGGCCCTGATAGGCGCTTTGCCGGTTGCCGCGCGCCTCGTCATATCGCCCATTGGGGAGGAGCTCGTGGCGGATATGCCCGTCCTTGGTCACCCACATGCCAACATAGTTGTGGTCGGCCATTTCGATTGCTCCTGTCTGTTGCGGGTCGACCGCTTCGTGCGGGCCAACGGCAAAAGCCGCGACGGTGAAGAAAGCCGCGGCGAAAGCGGCGGCTGGAATAAGCCTAGCCATTCATCGACCTTTCGTGATTGGCGCCGGCCAGCCAGGCGATAAAGCGGTCCGTCCGCCGCCTGCTGCGCTCCGAGGTGAAAAGCGCCCCAAAGGTTGCGGCCATCCGGTTGAATGTCTTTCTCATCTCGCTCTCCTCTTGGGCTCTTGGGGACGGCGACGTCCCGATCTGATGGCGCCGATATAGCGAACGAAAGCGCCCGGGCGGTATAGCGATCCTCCAAAGTGATTGCCTAATCCTCCAGGCATGAAGATTTTTCGTGCAATCGTCCCCCTAGATGCCATATAGCCAGAAAGCAGTTGAAATAAGGGACCAAGCCATGGAAACGCTGAATACGCTGGCTGAACAAATTGCACGATTGGTGCCAAACGACGGGGTTCATGCAACCGCCGTTCCCCGGTTGACGCTGATCCGCATGTCATCGCCCACCGAGCCGTCGCATCATCTGATGCAGCCGGCGGTGTGCATCATCGTCAGGGGCCGCAAGCAGACCATCGTCGGCGACCGCGTGCTGACCTACGGCGCCGGACAGCATCTTGTCGTTTCCGTGGACGTGCCGATCGTCGGCCAGGTGATCGAGGCAACCTCGGAGGAACCCTATATCTGCATCCGCCTCGACATCGACGTCAGCGTCGTCAGCGGGCTGCTTCTCGAAATGGGCCTGAACCGCGCCGAAAGCCGCTCGGAGGCGGATTGCGCCTACTGTGTCGCCGAAACCCCCACCGCACTGCTGAATGCCGCCGCACGGCTCGTTAGCCTGCTGGAGCACCCCGACGACATTCCAATGCTCGCGCCGATGATCGAGCGCGAAATCCTCTATCGCCTGCTGACCGGCAAGCAGTCCGCGCGACTGATCGAAATCGCCACCGGCGAGAGCCGGATCATCCAGGTCAATCGCGCGATCGGCTGGATCAAGAAGAACTACGCCGAAGCCTTTAGCATCGACGAACTGGCGGTCGAGGCCCGTATGTCGACGTCCGCCCTGCACCTGCACTTCAAGGAGGTGACGGGGCTGAGCCCGCTGCAATATCAGAAGCAGCTCCGCTTGCAGGAGGCGCGCCGGCTGATTCTCAGCCAGTCGATCGACGCGGCGACGGCGAGCTTCCGCGTCGGCTACGGCAGCCCTTCGCAGTTCAGCCGCGAATACAACCGCATGTTCGGCGCGCCGCCGCTCAAGGACGTGCAGCGGCTGCGCGCCGCGCCGCAGCGTTACGCCGAAGCGTGAGACGATCTTGCCGGTCAGCTCGGGCGTCTCGACACGGCATCGCGACACGAGGAAGCCCGATACGAGGTGGGTAGCGCGCCGTTCAGCTATTCCCAGCCGAGCCTGTTCCAGCGGCCCTGAAGCGCGTCGCATCTTTTCAGATTCGTACCCTACCCCCGACGCCCTCGCGCCGGCGTCTGTCAGCATATGTCAGGAATGTTTTCCCAAGTTCGTCCACCCCCTCTCGACCTCATTCATAATCTCCACGATCAACACGGAGACGGATATGGACTGGGAGGCAAACGACGAGGACGGACAGGCGCTGGCAAGCATCGCGCGGGTGCTGGTCGCGCTCGCCGTGCTGGCCGAACGCGCTTGCGGCCGGTCTCTCCCAACCCGGTGTCTGATCCTCTGGATTCTGCGTCAGGCCGAGGCCGTCGCCCGCGATTTCGTCATCGGCGAAGCGCTGGCGGTGGGCGCCATGACTGATCTGGCCGCTCCGCCCGCCGAAGACAGCGTTGCCGATCTCATGCGCCTTGCCACCTGTTTTCGCGCGCTGGCGCTGGCGATGCGAAAGCTGCCGAGACCGGTCCGCCGCTTCGCGGGCCGTCAGGCTCGACGCTACACCATGCTTCGGCAACTGGCGCTATTTGTCTTGGCAATGTCGGGCGCGCTGACCGTCGCCGCGCCGCGTCCTGTCGATACGTCGTAATCGCCGATGCCACGAAGCCGCGTCGTACCTTTTCGAAACTGCACACCTCGGTCGCCTTCGGGCGAGAGCCGGGGCGAGACTCGTTGCTTCGCCCCGCAGGCGCCCCGCGAAGCGAGGGGTGAGGGAGGGGCGATTGTGTGCGACGTGCTTTAGACCGTCGAACCGCCGTCGATGGTGAACTCACCGCCGGTGACGTTGCGACCGTCGGGACCGGCAAGCCATGCGACCAGGCCGGCGACCTCATCCGGCTGGCTGAAGCGGCGCAGCAGGATGCCGGCGCGCTGCGCGTCCGCATCCGGCCCGTCGTCCGGGTTCATCTCGGTTGCCGTCGGGCCGGGATGGACGACATTGACCGTGATGCCACGCGGGCCGAGGTCGCGCGCCATTCCCTTGGTCATGCCGATCAAGGCCGCCTTGCTCAGCGAATAGAGGCTGAGTCCTTCGAGCGGCACATGCGTGGCGAAGGTGCTGCCGATCGACAAGATCGAACCGCCGTCGGCCATGTTTCGGGCGGCCGCACTCGACGCGAGAAACGGCCCGCGCAGATTAGTCGAGACGGTCCGCTCGAAATCGTCGCGCGTCAGCCTGTCGATCGTGCCCATTTCGTAAATGCCGGCATTGTTCACCAGGATGTCCAGGCGGCCGAAGCGCGCGAGCGTCGCCGTGACGGCAGCCTCGCCCGATTCCGGATCGGCGCTGTCGGCGGCAATCGCCAGAGCCTCGCGGCCGAGTTTCTCGATCGCCCGCACCACCTCCTTCGCTCTGTCCGCCGCCCGCGCATAGGTAAACGCGACATTCGCGCCATCTTTTGCCAGGCGCTTCGCGACGGCCGCTCCAATTCCCCGGCTTCCGCCCGTCACGAGCGCCACCTTGCCTGCCAGATCTGCCACGACTCTCTCCTTTTTGTATTGGTCAATACATATATCTGAGCAACTTGCGTTAAGCCGTCAAGGAATTTATGTATCAATCCATACAAAAGGAGTTACTCATGGCCCCGCGAGGCCGCCCGAGGGCATTCGACCGTGACGCGGTGCTCTTGCGCGCGATGGAGCTGTTCTGGGCCAAAGGCTACGAGGGAACGTCGCTCAGCGACCTGACGGATGCCATGGGCATCAATTCGCCGAGCCTCTACGCGGCGTTCCGCTCCAAGGAAGCGCTGTTTCGCGAAGCCGTGGACCTTTACGAAAATATCGAGGGGGTTTTGGTGTGGAGCGCCGTCTCCAATGCGCCAACGGCGAAGGACGCGATGACCGATTTCCTTCGCGCATCGGCCTCCACCTTTTCACGCAAGGACAAACCCCGAGGCTGCCTGATCGTGCTCTCCAGCCTTCATACCTCGGACGCCGGAGCTGTGGTGCACGAAACGCTAAAGGATCATCGCGCCCAGACCGTCATGATGTTGCGCGAGCCCCTGGAGCGAGGCGTAAAGTCCGGCGAACTTCCGGCTGGGCTGGATTGCACGGCGGTCGCAACGTTCTACGCGACTGTACAACAGGGCATGTCGATACAGGCGCGCGACGGCGCGAGCCGGCAAACGTTGAGCGCGATCGCCGAAAGCGCGATCGCGAGCTGGGATGCACTGATTGTGTCCGCGATGGGGAAGACGAAGCCGAAACGCAAGGTGCTTTCTTAACAGTCGCCGGCCGTTCTAAACATCACATCCCTGCGACGACGATCTGCTCGATCGGCTTTTCGCCGAACAGTTCCTCATGACGGGCCGCGACCTTCGGCCAGAGTTTTGCGACGTCGACGCCGCGGATGGCAAATTCCCGCTCCAGCGTTTCGGCAAGCTCGGCCGGCGAATTGAGCAGTGTCTTGTCCTGCCTGTCGGCGGTCTTGCGGCGCAGCACCCGCCCGGTGAGCGCAAGCACCGCGTCGGGCTCCATGCGCTGCACGATCAGGTTCTGGACAAAACGCGACTCCGCCGCCGTCTGCAGCCAGGCGCAGCGGGCGGCAAGCGCTGCCTCGTCGGCCGGCTCTGCCCTGAAATCGAAGGACGGCGGAAAGCCGAAACCGTGATTGCGGAAACGCCAGTAGCCGTCCGGCACCTGTTCGAGCGCGAAGGTCAGCGCGCCTTGCCGGTACGCGCCGGCTTCGAGAGGAATCGGCTCGCGTATGCCGTCCCCCAGCCCAAGATCGGCGAGATAGGTCCGGTCGAGCTTCACCAGCAGCACCAGATGATTGGTGATCGCCCAGTCGCCAAACATTTCGCGCAGCACGCCGCCGGCCACCCGCGTGACGTCGAAGCCGATTTCGGCCAGCGCCCAGCCGAGAATGCCGTTCAGCTCATAACACCAGCCGCCGCGCCGGCGGGTCACGATCTTGTCGAAGATCGCGTCGATATCGATGGTCAGCGGCACGCCAAGCTGAACGTCGATATCCTCATAGGGCACCGCCATCGCCTGTTGGCGATGAACGGCACGAAGGCAGTCCAGTGTTGGTTCGATTGGCCCGGAATAGCCGATCCGGTCGAGATAGGATTGAAGCTGCATCTGCCGCCCGAAAATATTGATCGCGGACGCTTTACACGAGCGCTCAGCCTCTGTCGCCGGAGCTGTGCAGCACCCTCAGGATCTGCACGCTCTCGGGCAGTTCGATCAGGAATTCTTCGTCGCGCGGCAGGTGATGGATGGCGGTCGGATCCGCACCGGCAAAGCGCGCCATCGCCTCGACGCTCTCCCAGTAGGAAATCGTGATGAACTCGCTTTCCGTCTCGCGATCCTCGCGAAAGGTTTGCACGCCGAGCGCTTTCTCGATCAGCGGCTTGACGCCGGCGTCATAATTATAGGCCTCGTATGCGTCCGCGACTTCGGGCCGCGTCCTGCCACGCCAGATGCGTGCAATGGTTGGTTTCGTCATTCGCTCAACTCTTCGCCGTGACGGAATGATGCTCGTGCGCGATTAACCAGGCGCCATCGACTTTGCGATAGCCCAACGTCAGCCGCACCGGAAACGTGTCGTCCGGTTTGGCGCCACAGCGGATCATGCAGTGGCTGAATGCGGCGTTGTCGCCAGCGACAATTCGCAAATCCCACGCCTCGAAAACGCCTTTGGAAATGAACGGGAAGAAGTCGCGAAAGCATTCGCGATACTCTTTCAGCCCTTCGACATGCCCCGGATCTGGGACATCGTACATGACGACGTCGTCGGTATGGTTCTGGACGGTCGCATCGAGGTCCTGGCGTTGCACGGCTGCCAGCCACTGCTCGAACACGGCGCGAACTTCGGTCTCGTTGTTGTCGACAGGCATCAATTTCTCCCGATACCCCCACGCACGACATACAAAGTATGCGGCACGCGTGCTTTCAATGGCCGACCGAAAACTCTCCTGACAGCCTACTGGCAATCATTTGTGGAACGAGACCCACTCTTCGAGTGGCGCGCGCTCGGTGCGGAAGTTGTTTTCCGGCTTGGTCGTATCCTCGTAGCCGAGCGCCATGCCGCACACCACGATCTCCTCGTCCGGAATGCCGAGCAAGGGCCGGATTTGGTTGTGATACGGCGCGAACGCGGCCTGCGGGCAGGTGTGCAAACCCCTGCCCCGCGCCGCGATCATGACGTTCTCCAGGAACATGCCGAGGTCGATCCAGGAGCCCTGGTTCAGCCGGCGGTCGATGGTGAAGATCATGCCGACCGGCGCATCGAAGAAGATGAAGTTGCGGTCGTGCTGCTCGCGCATGCGCTCGACCTCGCGCCGGCCGATGCCGATCGCGGAGTAGAGGCCGAAGCCGACGGTGCGGCGGCGCGTCAGATATGGTTCGAAGAACTGGTCCGGATAATATTTGTACTCGTCCCACGCGATCTTCTCGGCACGGATGCCGGAATTCAGAATCGCATCGGAGAGTTTTCGCTTCGTCTCGCCGCTCGTCACATAGGTGCGCCACGGCTGCATGTTGGTGCCGGACGGCGCTCGCGCGGAAACCTCCAGAATATCACGGATGACGTTGTCGCTGACGGGCGTCGGCAGGAAGGCTCGCACCGAGCGGCGGCTGAGAATCGCCTCGTCGACGATGGCCGTTTCATCAATCATGGGCTTAGGCGCCAGCATGTCCAATCGTCCCCGAACAATTGCCGTCCTCCCGTGCCAGCCATGACATTCCAGCTTTTTGCGGGCAAGCAAATTTTCCTATCGTTGGGCCATGAAATCTTGCTTGAAAATTTCATGCATCCTGCTAAGCGATGAAAATCATCACTCATTTTTCACGAGCCTTCGTGCCGAGCCCGCTTGCCATCACCGAGCCTGAGGTGCCTGCCGGTGACCGGTTGCTGGCCGGCGACCTGCGCGCGCTGCGGAAGGCGCGCGGGCTGAAGCTCGCTGAGGTCGCGCTGAAGCTCGGCCGCTCGATCGGCTGGGTGAGCCAGGTGGAGCGCGGGCTTTCGCAACCCTCGCTCGCGGACCTGCGCTCGTTCGCTGAACTTTTCGCCGTGCCGCTCAGCCTGTTCTTTTCGCACGACGTGCCAGAGGAAGCCGAACGCGGCGTGATCGTGCGCGCCGGGCACCGCCGTACGCTTGGTACAAGCGAAACGGGGCTGGTGGAAGAGCTTCTGTCGCCGGACCTCGGCGGTAGTTTTGAAATGCTGCGCTCGGAGTTCGCACCGGGTGCGGCACTTGCGGTCGAAGCGCAACGCGACACCGAAGACGCCGGCTACGTCGTGTCAGGCCGGCTGGACATCGAGATCGGCGGCGTGTGGCATAGCCTTGGCGCGGGCGACAGTTTCCGCTTCAGCGGCAAGACCTACCGGTGGCGCAATCCGGGCGACGTGGCCGCGGTCGTCATCTGGGTGGTCAGCCCGCCGGTTTATTGAGTTGAGGGATTAGCATGGCCGAAATTCCATCGACGGCGCGGGTCGTGATCATCGGCGGTGGCGCCGTCGGCGTCTCGTCGCTCTACCACCTCGCCAAGGCCGGTTGGACCGACTGCGTGCTGCTCGAAAAGAACGAGCTGACGTCGGGCTCGACCTGGCATGCGGCCGGCAACGTGCCAACGTTTTCGTCGTCCTGGTCGCTCATGAACATGCAGCGCTATTCGGCCGAGCTCTATCGCGGCCTGGCGAAAGCCGTCGACTACCCGATGAACTATCACGTCACCGGCTCTGTCCGCCTGGCCCACACCAAGGAGCGCATGCGCGAGTTCCAGCGCGCCAAGGGCATGGGCCGCTATCAGGGCATGGCGATCGACGTGATCAGCGCCAATGAGATCAAGGAGAAATACCCGTTCGTCGAGACGCACGACCTGATGGGCGCGCTCTACGATCCGAATGATGGCGACATTGATCCCGCGCAGCTCACCCAAGCATTGGCGAAAGGCGCGCGCGATCTTGGCGCGACGATCGTGCGCTTCTGCCCCGTCACCGCTGCGAAGCACGACGGCAAGGAGTGGATCATCTCGACGCCGAAAGGCGACATCCGCTGCGAATACGTCGTCAACGCCGCCGGCTACCGCGCGCGCGAGGTTGGCAAGCTGTTCGGCCGCGACATCCCGATGACGGTGATGAGCCATCAGTACATTCTGTTCGACGAGATTCCCGAGTTGAAAGCCTGGTCGACCGAAGTAGGCCACAAGCTGCCGCTGCTGCGCGACGTCGACAGCTCCTATTACCTGCGGCAGGAAAAATTCGGCATGAACCTCGGCCCTTACGAGCGCAATTGCCGTGCGCACTGGGCGACGCCGGCCGATCCGATGCCCGAGGATTTTTCCTTCCAGCTTTTCCCGGACGATCTTGAGCGGCTGGAGTGGTACTTGAACGACGCGATCGCGCGCGTGCCAATCCTCGGCACCGCCGGACTGTCGAAGATCATCAACGGCCCGATCCCCTACGCGCCGGATGGCAACCCGCTGATCGGGCCGATGCCCGGCGTGCCGAACGCCTTCGAGGCGTGCGTCTTCACCTTCGGCATCGCGCAGGCCGGCGGCGCCGGCAAGGTGCTCGCCGAATGGGTCACGCAAGGCCGCACCGAGTGGGACATGTGGTCCTGCGATCCGCGCCGCTTCACCAGATTTGCGTCCGCGCCGGAATACGCCATCGCCAAGGGCATGGAGGTTTACGGCCACGAATATGCGATCAGCTTCCCACGCCATTCCTGGCCGGACGGGCGCGACCGCAAACGCTCGGCGATCCACGATCGCATCAAGGCGCTCGGCGCTGAGTTCGGCGCCTACAATGGCTGGGAGCGCGCCAATTGGTACGCACAGCCGGGCGACGACATCTCCGAAGAATCGACGCAGACATTCAACCGCGAAGGCCCATGGCAAAAGCGCATCCGCGAGGAGTGCCATGCGGTCCGCGATGCAGCAGGCATCCTGGACCTGCCCGGCTTCTCGCGTTTTCGCCTGAAAGGTCCGGGTGCCCGCGACTGGCTTTCGTCCATCATCACCGGCGCCGTGCCAAAACCCGGTCGCATCGGCCTTGCCTATTTCGCCGACGAGTCGGGGCGCATCGTCACCGAAATGTCGGTGATGGCGATCGAGGAGGATTTCTTCTTCCTGATCACCGCGGCGGTCGCCGAGTGGCACGACTTCGAGTGGCTGACGAAACATTTCCCGCAAGGGACTCACATGACTCTCGAAAACGTCACCGAGAGCTTCACCTGCCAGATCCTGTCCGGCCCGAAATCGCGTGACATCCTTGCCGAGGTGGCGACCGGCGCCGATCTCTCCCTTCCCTGGCTCTCGCACCAGTCCTGCCAGATCGATGGCCGCTGGCTGCAGCTCGTGCGCGTCTCCTTCGCCGGTGAGCTCGGTTGGGAGCTCCACACAAAGGTCGATGATACCGGCACGGTGTTCGACGCGGTGTGGGCGGCCGGCCAGAAGCATGGGCTGAAACCGTTCGGCATGTTCGCGCTGGACTCGCTGCGGCTCGAAAAAGGCTATCGCGCCTGGAAGGCCGAACTCTCGACCGACTACACGATCCTGCAGGGAGGGCTCGAGCGCTTCGTCAAATGGGACAAGCCGGAGTTCACGGGAAAACGCGCGCTGCAGAACGAGAAGCAGCAGGGCGTGACGAAGCGCTTCGTGACGCTCACCCTTGATCAGCCAGGCGAGTGTGACGCACCGTACATGTCGACCGTCTGGCGCGATGGTAAGATCGTCGGCGAGACACTGTCCGGCGGATGGGGCCATCGCGTCGACAAGTCGATCGCGCTCGGCGTCGTGAAGAGCGAGTTCGCCGAAACGGGCACGCCGCTGGAAATCGAGATTTTTGGCGAACGTTTCGCCGCGACAGTGCAGCCGGATCAGCCTTTGTGGGATCCCAAGAACGAACGATTGAAAGCATGACAGACGCATTGTTCTCCGGCCGCGCATTCGACGGCTTTCTGTTCGACATGGACGGCACGATCCTCAGCTCCATTCGCGCGACCGAGCGCTGCTGGGGTGCGTGGGCGACGCGGCACGGGCTCGACGTTCCAACCTTCATCCCGACTATCCATGGCGTTCGCGCCAAGGAAGTGATCCGCGCGCTCAACCTGCCGGGCGTCGACATCGAAGCCGAGGCTCGTGCACTGCTAGTCGCCGAGATGGCGGACATGGGCGGAATCGAAGCCATCCCCGGCGCGGCCGCGTTTCTGACGTCGCTCCCGGCCAATCGCTGGTCCGTCGTCACGTCCGCGCCACGCAAGCTGGCCGAGATGCGCATTGACGCGGCCGGGTTACCCCAGCCGCCCATGATGGTCACCGCCGAGGACGTGAAGGACGGCAAGCCCGCCCCGGATTGTTTCTTGCTCGGCGCGGAGAGACTTGGCTTCGATCCACGCAATTGCCTCGTGTTCGAGGATGCGCCGGCGGGCATCCAGGCCGGCGAAGCGGCGGGCGCGTCTGTGGTCGTCATCACCGCGACGCATCCGCATGGCGAAGGTCTCGGGCATCTGACACTCGACAGCTATGACGGCGTGCGCGTTCATGTCGATACTGCGGGCAGGTTGCAGCTCACCGTCGAGCAAGTTCCGGTCCGGGAGATTGCCTGACATGCCCTCCCCCTCCGCACGCCTGCAGAACATCATCCCGTCCGGCAAGGATGGCTGGGAGGTGCATTTCGAAGCGTGGAAACGCAAGGAAGCCGGCCAGCCGATCATCATGCTCTCCGTCGGCGACCACGACTTCGACACGCCGAGCGAGACGGTCGAAGCGGCGGTGCACGCCGTGCGCGGCGGCCACCATCATTACACGCAGCTTCCGGGCATTCCGGCGCTGCGCGAGGCCATGGCGAAGATTTCGACGCGCGCAACGGGCATTCAGACCACGCCGGATCAGGTGATCGCGACGCCGGGTGGTCAGGCAGCCCTGTTCGCCGCCGTGCAGGGAACACTGGACAAGGGCGACCACGCCATCGTCGTCGCGCCGTATTACGCGACCTACCCCGGAACCTTCCGCGCCGCCGGCGCGGACTTCACGGTCGTCGAGAGCAAGGCCGAGGATGGCTTCCAGCCGGATATCGCCGGCATCGAGGCTGCAGTGCGCGAAAACACCAAAGCGATCCTGATCAACAGCCCGAACAATCCGACCGGCGCGATCTACACAAACGAGTCGCTGGAAGCGCTGGCGAAACTCTGCATCAAGCTCGATCTCTGGCTGCTGTCGGACGAGGTCTACTGGACGCTGGCCGGCAATCTGCATGCGTCGCCGCGCGCCATCCCCGGCATGGCCGAGCGCACGCTGGTCATCAACTCCATGTCTAAGAGCCACGGCATGACCGGCTGGCGCATCGGCTGGCTGACGGGGCCGGCGGAGATGGTGCGGCTCCTGATCGACCTGAACCTCGTTTCGACTTACGGCCTGCCGGACTTCGTCTCGCGCGCCGCGGTCGAGGCGCTGGAGAACGACTATGGCGTCGCGCAGATCGCAGACATCTATGCCGGCCGCCGCAAGCTTTTTCTCGAGACGATCCGTGGCGTCAACGAGATCGTCGTGCGCGGTTCGGAGGGCGGCATGTACATCATGCTCGACGTACGCGCGGTCGAGCCGGACTGCGAAGCGTTCGCCTGGGCGTTCCTCGACGCCGAAAACGTCTCGGTGACGCCGGGTTCCTCCTTTGGCGACGCCGCCAAGGGGCATATCCGCATCAGCCTTTGCCAGCCGGACGACGTGCTCGGAGAGGCGGCGACGCGGCTGAAGCGTTTCGTTTCCTCTTACCGGAGCAAGGCCGCATGAGCGACCTCCCCTCCTCCGCCCGCGTCGTCATCATCGGCGGCGGCGTTTCCGGCTGTTCGGTCGCCTATCACCTCGCCAAGCTCGGCTGGACCGACATTGTGCTGCTCGAACGCAAGCAGTTGACCTGCGGTACGACCTGGCACGCGGCCGGCCTGATCGGCCAGTTGCGCGGCTCAAAGAACATGACGCGGCTGGCGAAATATTCGGCCGACCTCTACCGCAAGCTGGAGGAAGAGACAGGCGTCGGCACCGGCATGCGCCAGGTCGGCTCGATCTCCGTCGCGCTGACCGAGGAGCGCAAGCACGAACTCTATCGCCAGGCGACGGTCGCGCGCGCTTTCAATGTCGATGTGCGCGAGATCTCGCCCCAGGAGGTGAAGGAGATGTATCCGCACCTCAACATCTCGGACGTCGTCGGCGCGGTGCACTTGCCGCTCGACGGCCAGTGCGACCCCGCCAACATCGCCATGGCGCTCGCCAAGGGCGCGCGTCAGCGCGGCGCGAAGATCGTCGAGGGCGTCAAGGTGACGTCCGTCCACAAGAAGGATGGCCGCGTCTCGGGCGTGTCATGGGAACAGAACGGCGAACAGGGCACGATCGAAACCGACACGATCGTCAACTGCGCCGGCATGTGGGCGCGCGAACTCGGCCTGCAGAGCGGCGTGACGATCCCCTCGCATGCCTGCGAGCATTTTTACCTGATCACCGAGCCGATCCCCGGGCTGACCCGCCTGCCGGTGCTGCGCGTTCCGGACGAGTGCGCCTACTACAAGGAGGACGCCGGCAAGATGATGCTCGGCGCCTTCGAACCGGTGGCGAAGCCGTGGGGCATGGACGGCATCAGCGAGGACTTCTGCTTCGACCAGTTGCCGGAGGACATGGATCATTTCGCGCCGATCCTGGAGATGGGCGTGAAGCGCATGCCGATGCTGGAAACCGCCGGCATCCACACCTTCTTCAACGGTCCGGAAAGTTTCACGCCCGACGACCGCTATTATCTCGGCGAGGCGCCGGAGGTGCAGGGCTACTGGATGGCGACGGGCTACAACTCGATCGGCATCGTCTCGTCCGGCGGCGCCGGCATGGCGCTGGCGCAGTGGATGAACGACGGCGAACCGCCCTTCGATCTCTGGGAGGTCGATATCCGGCGTATGCAGCCGTTCCAGAAGAACCGGCGCTACCTTAAGGAGCGCGTGACCGAGACGCTCGGCCTGCTCTACGCCGATCACTTCCCCTACCGCCAGGTCGCAACCGCGCGCGGTGTGCGCCGCTCGCCGCTGCACGAACATCTGAAGGCGCGCGGCGCGGTGTTTGGCGAGGTCGCCGGCTGGGAACGCGCCAACTGGTTCGCCAAGCCGGGGCAGGAGCGCGAATACAAATATTCGTGGTGGCGGCAGAACTGGTTCGATAATCAGCGCGAGGAGCACCTCGCGGTCCGGAACAATGTCGGCCTGTTCGACATGACCTCGTTCGGAAAAATCCGGGTCGAGGGCCGCGACGCGGTAAAATTCCTGCAGCGTGTCTGCGCCAACGACATCGACGTGCCGGCCGGCCGCATCGTCTACACACAGATGCTGAACAAACGCGGCGGCATCGAGAGCGATCTGACCGTAACGCGGCTGTCCGAGACGGCATTCTTCCTCGTCGTGCCGGGCGCGACGCTGCAGCGCGACCTCGCCTGGCTCAGGCGCCATGTCAGCGACGACTTTGCCGTCATCACCGATGTGACGGCGGCGGAGAGCGTGCTCTGCCTGATGGGGCCGAAGTCTCGCGACCTGATCAAAAAGGTCAGCCCGAACGATTTCTCGAACGACAACAATCCGTTCGGGACCTTCCAGAACATTGAGATCGGCATGGGCGCGGCGCGCGCGCATCGCGTAACCTATGTAGGCGAGCTCGGCTGGGAGCTTTACGTTTCCACCGATCAGGCGGCGCATGTCTTCGAGGCGATCGAAGAGGCCGGCCAGGATTTCGGCCTAAAACTCTGCGGCCTGCACACGCTGGATTCCTGCCGCATCGAAAAAGCGTTCCGCCATTTCGGCCACGACATCACCGACGAGGATCACGTGCTGGAAGCCGGGCTCGGTTTCGCGGTGAAGACGAGCAAAGGCGATTTCATCGGCCGCGACGCGGTGATGAAGAAGAAGGAAGCGGGCCTCGCCGCGCGCATGGTGCAGTTCCGGCTGAAGGACCCGCAGCCGCTGCTCTTCCACAACGAGGCGATCGTGCGCGACGGCACGATCGTCAACACGGTGACCTCCGGCAATTATGGCTACCATCTCGGCGGCGCGATGGGCATGGGGTATGTCCCCTCGCCCGGCGAAAGCGATGCGGATGTGCTGGCTTCAACTTATGAGATCGAGATTGCCGGCGAGCGGTTCGCGGCGGAGGCGAGCGTCAAGCCGATGTACGATCCGAAGGCGGAACGGGTACGGGCCTAAAACGCCGCCAGCCTTCGCTTCACCGTCGCCAGATACGCCACGCGGCTTTCGGGCGTCGACTGGTCCATATTGTAGTGCGCGAGGTACATCGTCCTGGCACACGGCGCGCAGAGCGCGCGGATGCCGCGCAGGATCGTCTTGCGGCCGGGTTGGCCGATCAGGAATGAAAACCACCACGGCGCGCCGCATGTCGTGACGATGCCGATCTTCGTGATGTGCGACATGAGCGGAATGATGCGTCCGCCGTCGGGCGCAAGCTTGAAGGCGACATCGGTCCACCAGACGCGGTCGAGCCAGCCCTTCAGCATCGCAGGCAGGCCGTACCACCACGTCGGATAGACGAATACGATCGCCTGCGCCCATTTCAGATTGTCGATATGGGGCGCAAGCTTCGGGTCGGTCGGCGCATGCTCCATGTTGCGCCGCTCGTCGGCCGAGAGCACGGGATCGAACTTTTCGGCGTAAAGGTCGATCAGCCTTACATCCCAACCGCGCGTCTTGAGTGTCTCCACCGTCGCATCGCGGAGCGACGCGCAGAAGCTTTCAGGAACCGGATGGCAATAGACGACGAGGCATTTCATCAGAACGCGGCCATCGTCTTCTCGACCTTCTTCATGAATTTTTCGCGCGAGGCGCTTGTCGAGAGATTCATGGAATAGTGCGCCAGGTATTTGACGCCGCCGGTCGGCTGGATCGTGGCGCGCAACAGACGTTTCGCCAGACGGCGCGGCGGATCGCCCATCAGCATGGCGCGGAAGCGGCTGCCGCCATAACTCGTCACCACCACGGCCTTCTGGATGTTGTGCAGGCTCGGCCGCGACTTGCCATTGACCATATCGAAGGAGACGCCCGGCAGGAAAACGCGGTCGAAGAACCCCTTCAGGATCGCCGGATAACCGTAGTTCCAGACCGGAAAGCAGAGCACCAGTGCATCCGCCTTGCGCAGGCGTTCGACATAACCGCGCACCGGTTCGATGTTGTGCTCCGTGTCGTGATAGGCGAGCCGCTCGGCGCGCGTGAAGCGCGGATCGAAATCCTCGGCGTAGAGATCGCAATCGTCGACCGTATGCCCTTGAGCCTGCAATTTCTCGACGACCAACCGATGCAGCGCCGCATTGTAACTCGACTCGACCGGATGGGCGTAGAGCACAAGCACGTTCATAGCGGCCGCAATCCCTTGAACAGGAACGGCTTTGCCGAACGAAAGTCATAGTCGGGATTTTCCCAGGCGATCATCTTGCCGGGATTGAGCAGGCCTTGCGCATCGACCTCGCGCTTGAAGGCAAGCTGG
>DATJTE010000234.1:0-3968 GCA_035503715.1 Rhizobiaceae bacterium
TAGTCGTTGTGGTAGCTCCACTCGCTTAGCCCCATTTTCTGGCTGACGAGATTCATCCCATCCAGCGGCCGCATATCGACCGGAACGCCCTGGCAGTAGTTGTGAATCGAGATCGCCGCCTGGTGTGCGTGCTCCACCGCCCAGATGATGTTCTTCGGCCCCCACGCCGCATCGCCGCCGAAGAAAAGGCCCGGCCGCGTGGACATCATCGTGCGCTGGTCCACTTTGGGCATGTCCCATTCGCCGAACTCGATGCCCAGGTCCCGCTCGATCCACGGGAAAGCGTTGTCCTGTCCGATCGCGAGAATCACGTCGTCGCACGGCAGAATCACGGTGTCGATGGTTCGCGAGCGCCGCGCTTCGGCGTCCCATTCCACGCGCTCGAATTCCATGCCGGCCAGCTTGCCGTTCTCCATCACGAAACGCTTGGGCGCGTGATTGATAACGATGTCGATGCCTTCTTCTTCGGCATCCTCGAGTTCCCACGGCGACGCTTTGAAGTACTTGCGCGGGCGCCGCGCCATCACTTTGATGTCCTTCCCGCCAAGCCGCCGCGAGCTGCGGCAGCAATCCATGGCTGTGTTGCCGACTCCGATGATCAGCACGCGCTCGCCGATGGAGTCGATGTGGCCGAATGCGATCGATTGCAGCCAGTCGATGCCGATATGAATGTTGGCGTCGGCTTCCTGACGGCCGGGCAAATCCAGGTTCTTGCCTCGCGGGGCGCCGCTTCCCACGAAGACCGCGTCCCAATTCTGCCCATTGCAGTTCTGATGGAGCAGCGTCCTCATGCTAGTGACAGGAGAGTTGTAACGAACGTCCACGCCCATGTCGACGATCATCGCGATCTCTTCGTCGAGGACGCCCGCGGGCAAGCGGAACGACGGGATGTTGGTGCGCATCAGACCGCCGGGTTTGTCGAACTTCTCGAATATCGTGACCTCATAGCCGAGCGGCATCAGGTCGTTCGCCACGCCCAGAGACGCCGGGCCGGCTCCGACACATGCAACGCGCTTTCCGTTTTTGGCTACCGGAATCGCAGGCAGCAGATGACGCACATCGCCGCGCAGATCGGCGGCAACACGCTTCAAGCGGCAGATGGCCACAGGCTTGCCATCCAGTCTTCCGCGGCGGCAGGCGGGTTCGCAGGGGCGGTCGCAAGTGCGGCCGAGAACTCCGGGGAAGATGTTGGAGTTCCGGTTTACCATATACGCGTCGGTGTAACGGCCCTGCGCTATTAAGCGTATGTACTCGGGTACGTTGGTGTGCGCAGGACATGCCCATTGGCAGTCCACGACCTTGTGGAAATAGTCCGGATTCCGGATATCGGTGGGCTTCACGTTAAAATCCTTTTGCGATTCCTTGCTTGGTAAGCGACCCAGTGCACGGTGAGACGATCTATCTGTTTTCTTCTTATTGTACGGCTAAATGAGGCATGTTGCGCGAGTTGGCCCATCTGTTCAAGCTTTCATCGATCGCAAAGGCGGTAAACATTAGTTGCAAGCTATCGATTTGCATTGGTGGCGCAGGCGGTTTCGCCTGCGTTCGGCCGGGTTTCGATCGGCCTGAGGCAGGTGGAAACGCGTGCTCTTCTTCTCAGCCCGCGACGATTCGGACGTACGGCGGGATGGCATCCTGCGGCGGATTGCCAATCCGCCTCGGGCGGCCAACCGGAGAGTCGAACCGTTTTGGTTGCGGCCTGGCTGCTTTGTAAAACCAGTGCAGAATCTCCGCAGCCCGCGACGATTCCAGTAGGGCAGACCCCCTGGTCTGCAGCCGACCCCCCGGTCGGCTCCGCCCGCCATCTGGCTTGCCCCAACAGCCCGACCAGGGGGTCGGGCGCAGACGAGGGCGTCTGCCCTACAAACCTGCGGCCATTTTTGGTTGCGGCTTCGCTGCTATGCGGAGTCGGCCTTCGGCTGCCAGCGGGTAATCTCCAAACTCGAGGCGCAGGCGGTTTCGCCTGCGTATCACTGGCGCCGATACCTTTTCAGCAGCCGGCGGCCGACGCGCAACCGCGCGCTTTCGCTACGCGGTCCGCCTTCGCTACGCGGTCCGCCTTCGCTACGCGGTCTCTGATACACCGGACCGCAAACTCGCCGCCGGAAAGCGTTTCCCGTTTCAAAGCAGGCAATCAAGGGCTTCAGTACACGAAGGTTTACGAAATGAAAAACCCGGCCCTTTCGAGCCGGGTCTCTTGGACACCAGGTTTGCGACTGCTTCTTAGTAGTCCATGTCCGGACCGTGACCGCCCGGCCCGCCGGCCGGAGCCGACGACTTCTTCTCGGGGATCTCGGCCACCAGGGCTTCCGTGGTCAGCATCAGCGATGCGATCGACGACGCGTTCTGCAGAGCCGAACGGGTCACCTTGGTCGGATCGATGACGCCCGCCTTCACCATGTCCTCATACTGCATGGTTGCGGCGTTGAAGCCGAAGTTGGGGTCGGAGTTGGCGCGGATCTTCTCAATCACGATCGCCCCCTCGTAGCCCGCATTCCCGACGATCTGGCGAACCGGCTCTTCGCAGGAACGGCGTACGATCTCGATGCCGATCTGCTCGTCACCGGCGCCCTTGAGGTCTTTCAGAGCCCCGGAGGCGCGCAGCAGCGCCACGCCACCGCCCGGAACGATGCCTTCCTCAACGGCCGCGCGAGTGGCATGCAGAGCATCTTCCACGCGAGCCTTCTTTTCCTTCATTTCGGTCTCGGTGGCCGCGCCGACCTTGATCACCGCAACGCCGCCGGCCAACTTCGCCAGCCGCTCCTGCAGTTTCTCGCGGTCGTAATCGCTGGTGGTCTCTTCGATCTGCGCCCGGAGCTGCTTGATGCGGCCCTGGATGCTCGATTCCTTGCCGGCGCCCTCGACGATCGTGGTGTTGTCCTTGTCCACGACGATGCGCTTGGCGCGGCCGAGGTCGTCCAGGCGGACGCCTTCCAGCTTAATGCCGGTTTCTTCCATGATGGCTTTGCCGCCCGTCAGGATGGAGATGTCTTCCAGCATGGCCTTGCGGCGGTCGCCGAAGCCGGGGGCTTTGACGGCGCAGGCGTTGAGGGTGCCGCGCAGCTTGTTGACAACCAGCGTGGCGAGCGCTTCGCCTTCCACTTCTTCCGCGATGACCAGCAGCGGCTTCCCGGAACGGGCGATCTGTTCCAGCACCGGCAGCAGGTCCTTCATGTTGCTGATCTTCTTCTCGTGGATCAGGATATAGGGATCCTCGAGGACGCACTCCATGCGATCCGGATCGCTGATGAAGTAAGGAGACAGGTAGCCGCGGTCGAACTGCATACCTTCGACGGTCTGCAACTCGGTCGACATCGTCTTCGACTCTTCCACCGTGATGACGCCGTCTTTGCCGACCTTCTGCATCGCAGAAGCAATCGTGTCGCCGATGGTCTTGTCGCCATTGGCCGAAATGGTGCCGACCTGGGCGATGGTCTCGTTATCGTTGACGGGCTTGGAGAACTTCTTCACTTCCTCGACCACGGTCTCAACCGCGCGCTCGATGCCGCGCTTCAGCGCCATCGGATTCGCGCCGGCGGCCACGCTCTTCACGCCTTCGCGGAAAATGGCCTGTGCCAGAATCGTCGCGGTGGTGGTACCGTCGCCGGCCGTGTCGGAGGTCTTCGATGCGACTTCGCGCACCATCTGGGCGCCCATGTTCTCGAGCGGATCCTTCAGCTCGATCTCTTTTGCAACCGTGACGCCGTCTTTCGTGATCGTCGGACCGCCGAACTTCTTCTCGAGTACGACGTTGCGGCCCTTGGGGCCAAGCGTTACTTTTACGGCATCAGCCAACTGGTTGACGCCGCGCAAAATCGCCTGGCGGGAATTCTCGCTATATACGATTTGTTTCGCTGCCATGAACTCTATTTCTCCTCGTCAGTGGAAATCGCTACCCGCGTGAGCGGGGCAGTTACGCTACCTTGCTCGCCTTCTTTGGCGTGCCTTCCAAAATTCCGAGAACCTCG
>DATJTE010000235.1:0-16281 GCA_035503715.1 Rhizobiaceae bacterium
CGGATGGAACCGGCCGCGCCAAAGCTGAAGCACGTCGCGGTCGGGGTTTGCACACGCGGACGCCCTGAGATGTTGCGCGAGACGCTGCGATCCCTCGCCGGCCTCGACCTTACCGGACTCGATTGCCGCTTTTTCGTGGTCGAAAACAACAGCGAGCTGACCGTCGGCCCGATCGTGCAGGAATTGGCCGACACTATCGGCTCCGACAGGGTCGTGGCGACCGTCGAGCCTCGCCTCGGAATCGCTTTTGCCCGCAACCACGTGCTCGACGCAGCCTCCGGGTCAGACTGGCTCGCCTTTATCGATGACGACGAGGTAGCCGATCCGCAATGGCTGGTTTCGCTCGCGCGTTCGGCCGATCGGCGCGGGCAGCATCTGGTCGGCGGGCCAGTTCGATTGGGCGCGCCCCCCCACGGTGCGTCCCGTTCCGAACTCATGGTTTGGCGCGGCCTGGACGCGAGATTTCGCTCCGTCGAGGCGAGGTCGCGACGGCTGAGCACAGACGGTCGCGACGATCGCGTCGCCATTGGCACAGGCAACTGGTTCGCCGATCTCGCATTCGTCCGGCAGGCGGGATTGCGCTTCGACGAGACGCTCGGCCTGTCCGGCGGCGAGGACATGGCCTTCAACCGCGCACTACGCAAGGCGGGTGGCAAGAGCGGGTGGACGCCAGACGCGATCATCTTCGAAAGCTGGCCGCGCGAGAGATTGTCCCTCGGTTACCAGTTCCGGAGAGCGCGCGACCAGGCGCTCGCTCATCATCGCACGAAGTATCCATCGCTAACGCCGGTGACGGTCGTGGTCACAGCCGGCATCGTGCTGTTCAAGGCGCTGGGCGGTGTGCTGCGTGTCCTCCAGGCGGCTTTCGACCGCGGCGCCTCGCTGACGCGGGCGGCGCGCGCATTCGGCGCCGCGGCGGGTGCTACCGGCGCCTTGTTTGGACGCCGCTCACGCCATTACGAGACGACGTCCGGCCGCTGATCCGCCTTGCGACGGTATGGAACCGTCCAGATCAGCATGCCTAGGTAGACGCCATATTGCAGTGACGTATTGGAGTGGCCGTAGAAGGTCTGGGTGAGACCGTAGGCTCCATAGGCGCAGCCGACCCAGATGATTGCGAGACCTTTGAGCCGCTCGACCGGATCGCGCGCCATCCGTAACCCGGCCACGAGCGCTACCACCAGCGGGCCGAAAAAGAGTACCGCACCCACAAGACCGGTGTTCAACACCATATCCAGGTACTGGTTGTGCACGTTGTTGAACTTCAGCAGCATGGAGTCGGCTGGCAGACCGAATTCGGCTGCGCGAAACGCGTGCGGAAACGAGTTGAGCCCATAACCGAACAGAGGCGCGTCACCGATCCATTGCAGCGCGTAGGTCCAAAGCTGAAAGCGCAGACCTATTGAATCCTCTTTGAACGCGCTGGCGTCCGCACCGCTGAAGAAAGCGACCAGCATCTCCCACGTATGGTCGGAATTGCGTTCGGCAAGCAGGCTTGCCGGAATCAACAGCGCAAGGACCGCCGCTACGGCAAATCCGATCGTCATCCTGGGATTCACCTTCCCGATAAGGACGATCCAAAGCAGCGGAAACAACAGCAGGAAACAGATCATCGTGCCGCGCGCGCCGGTGAGGAAAATCGCAAAAAGTCCCATCACGGTCGTCAGCGTGAGCAGGGCAATGCCCGGCAGAGGTCGATGCCGATCGACGCGCGCCGCAAGGAAGAGCGACACCAGGCCGAGCGAAACAAGCAACATCTCCGAGAACGGCAGCGGATTGGTGCTGCCATGCACGCGTCCGCGCGCGAGTTCCAGCGACAGGAAGTCAACGCCCTGGTAAAGCGCCACGACACAGGCGACCGCCATGTGCGCTGCCGCGAGCAGGATGATGAAGTTGAACAGCCTCTCGCGCGAAAATCCGAAAACGAGCGTGAAAAAAAGGCCGTTTACCAGCCCGATCCCGATCCTCGATACCTGGTCGATATTGCTGATGGGGGCCGAGAAGACGACAAGATGGGCGAGCACCAAGACGACGAACGACAGATAGAAAGCAGTGTAGACGCGCACCGCCGGCGGGATATGGATCTCGCGCCACGGAAGCAGGAACAAAACGGGCGAGCCTACGAGGAGCGAAGCCACGTACACATATCCGGACAGCTTCGAGCTGCCCAAGAGCGCCATGCCTATGACGAACAGTACAACGCAGATGCGTGCAAGAAGCGATCCCCACCCTTCCTGCGGGAAGATGAAGGGATATCGAGCCAAGGACATGTGCTGCGTAGGTACTCCCGACGTCCGTTCCGGCGTGCCGGCTCTGTAGTCGAGCGTATCCTGTGAAACAAGTGCCTCTTCCTGGCGAATAGGCCTCCCTCGGATCGCTGATTCTTTCATCTCGACGTTCATATGCACGCAGAGCCTTGGGAAAGGGCGTGCGGCAGCAGGTGAGTGCTTTCGGATTCGACTATTTGTCGCATTTCTGCCAACCCAATGCTTCGCGCCTGCGAATTCTTCCGCTAGGCAAGCAACCCATTGAGCAATTGCTAAACATATGTCCGGTCGAAGGCAAATATGAACGACACCGCCCGCAAATCCGCCCTCTCCGATCTCGATCAGGCAGCGCTTTTCTTCCACCGGCACCCGACGCCGGGGAAACTGGAAATCCAGGCGACGAAGCCCCTCGGCAATCAGCGCGACCTGGCGCTGGCCTATTCGCCGGGCGTTGCGGCCCCTTGCCTCGAAATCAGGGACGATCCGGCGGCGGCAGCACTTTACACCAGCCGGCCGAATCTCGTGGCGGTGATCTCGAACGGCTCCGCAGTGCTCGGTCTCGGCAATATCGGACCGCTGGCATCGAAGCCGGTCATGGAGGGCAAGGCCGTGCTCTTCAAGAAATTCGCCGGCATCGACGTATTCGACATCGAGATCGACGCGCCCGAGATCGACCGCATGGTCGAGACGGTCGCAGCGCTCGAACCGACCTTCGGCGGCATCAATCTCGAGGACATCAAGGCACCCGAATGTTTCGAGGTCGAGGAGCGGCTGAAGGCGCGCATGGCCATCCCCGTCTTCCATGACGACCAGCACGGGACGGCGATCATCGTCGCCGCGGCCATCCTCAACGGCCTGGAACTCGCCGGCAAAAAGATCGGCGAGGTTAAGATCGTCACGTCCGGCGCGGGTGCTGCCGCACTTGCCTGCTTGAACCTGCTCGTCGAACTCGGCGCCAAGCGTGAGAACATCTGGGTCACCGATCGGTTCGGCGTCGCTTACAAAGGCCGCATCGACGAGATGGACCGCTGGAAGGATCCCTACGTCAAGGACACCAAGGCCCGCGAACTCGCCGATGTGATCGGCGGCGCGGATGTGTTCCTCGGCCTGTCGGCGGCCGGCGTCCTGAAGCCGGAACTGCTGCAGCACATGGCGCCGAAACCGCTCATCATGGCGCTCGCCAATCCGACGCCCGAAATCATGCCGGAACAGGCGCGCGCCGCGCGGCCCGACGCGATGATCTGCACCGGGCGCTCGGACTTCCCGAACCAGGTGAACAACGTGCTGTGCTTCCCTTACATCTTCCGGGGCGCACTGGATTGCGGCGCGACGGCGATCAACGAGACGATGAAGATGGCCGCCGTTCGCGCCATCGCCGCACTGGCGCGCGAGGAGCCGTCCGATGTAGCGGCGCGCGCCTATTCGGGTGAAACACCGACCTTCGGGCCGGACTATCTCATCCCCTCGCCTTTCGACCCGCGGCTGATCCTGAGGATCGCGCCGGCCGTTGCGAAGGCGGCCTGCGAGAGCGGCGTCGCCGCGCGGCCGATCGAGGACTGGCCGGCCTATCTCGACCGTCTAAACCGCTTTGTCTTCAAGTCGGGCCTCGTCATGAAGCCGGTCTTCTCGGCGGCCAAGACGTCAAGCGCCAAGCGGGTGATCTACGCCGACGGCGAGGACGAGCGCGTGCTGCGCGCCGCACAGGTCGTTCTCGAGGAAGGCATCGCCGAACCGACACTGGTCGGCCGACCGCATGTCGTCGAGGTGCGGCTGAAGCGCTACGGACTGAAGATCAAGCCTGGCAAGGACTTTGCCCTCATCAATCCGGAAGACGATCCACGCTATCGCGACTATGTCGACCAGTTGATCCAGCTCACCGGCCGGCGTGGCGTGACGCAGGAAGCGGCGCGCACCATGGTGCGCACGGACACCACAGTCATCGCGTCATTGGCGCTGCATCGCGGCGACGCGGATGCCATGATCTGCGGCCTGGAAGGCCGTTTCGAGCGGCATTTGAGGAATGTCACACTGATCATCGGGCCGCGCCAGGATGTGAGCGATCGCGACCTGTCGGCGCTGTCCATGCTGATCTCGCAGCGCGGCGTGATCTTCTTCACCGATACCTACGTCACGGTCGATCCGACGGCGGAAGAAATCGCCGAGATGACGATCCTGGCGGCCGAGGAAATCCGGCGCTTCGGCATCGTGCCCAAGGCAGCGCTGTTGTCGCTCTCAAACTTCGGCTCGCGCGACACGGCAAGCACGAGAAAAATGCGCGAGGCAGCCGAGATCCTCAAGCGGCGAGCGCCCGATCTTGAGAGCGATGGCGAAATGCATGGCGACTCCGCCCTGTCGGAGGCATTGCGGCAACGCGTCTATCCGCATTCGACGCTGAAAGGCGAAGCCAATTTGCTGGTTTTCCCGAACCTCGATTCCGCCAACATCGCGCTGACCACGGTGAAACAGATGATGGACGCGCTCCACGTCGGGCCGATCCTGCTCGGCACGGCGAAACCGGCGCATATCCTCACCCCGTCGGTGACGTCGCGCGGCGTCGTCAACATGACCGCGCTGGCTGTGGTGGAGGCAGCGCAAAGGGCGCAGGCCTCCGCGTGACCCAAAGCCTTGGATTGGCCACAAGCTAAAGGAAAGGTTAACCGCGTAAGCGATACGGTCGGAACAGGCGTCAACCGTATCGGTGGAGGGCCAATGGCGGTCGGGCGGAAGGGACTGGCGGGAGCTGCGCTGCTTCTCACCGCGCTTGCCCTCGGCCTGACGGATGCCGCGGCCGCATCGCGGCTCTGCCGCCAGCTTGAAGCTCAGCTCGCTTCCGGCGGAGGCGGCGGCGGGAATTCCGCCCAGTTCAAGAAATACGACAGGGCCGTCGCCAAGCAGCGTGACCAGCTCTCCAAGGCGCGCTCGACGGCACGGCGATCCGGGTGCCGCTTTACGCTTTTCGGATCTGACGAACGCTGCGGCTCGATCAACGCCCAGATCGAAAAGATGGAGGCAAATCTCGACTCTCTGGAGCGCAAGCGCACGGAACTCAGCGGCGGTGGCGGCATGTCCCGGCGCGAGCGCGCCAAGATCATGGCTTCGATCGAAGCGAATGGCTGCCGCGATTCGGAAGAACGAACGGCCGAGCGGAAGCTGCCGCCGCCAGTGACCGTGCGCTCGCGCGATGGCGGCTCCCTGTTCGACCAGCTCTTCGGCGGCGGCATCAGGCGCGACGGCTCCAGCGATACGACGATCGAGCCCTATGAGAATGACGGCACCGGCCACTACGGACCGTCAGGCAGTTTCCGCACGGTCTGCGTGCGCACCTGCGACGGCTACTTCTTCCCGATGTCGGGCGGCTCCTCGGGCCGCGATTTCACGCGCGACCAGGCAAATTGCGAATCCATGTGCCCTGGCACGGACGTCCAGCTCTATTACGATTACGCCGGCAGCGAAGGCTCCGAGCAGATGATGTCGGTCGCTAGCGGTGAACCCTATTCGGCGCTGCCGACCGCGTATCAGTACAAGGATCTGTCGACGCCAAGCCCGCAAGGTTGCGGCTGCAATCCGGCGAAGAACTACGCCACCTTTGGCGACACCACCGAGGAAGCGGAGGACGCCGAGCCGGCTACGCCCGTTCCCGCGATACGCCCTGACCCGGGTGCCAGCCCCGAAGCGCTCGCGAACGCCGAAGGCAAGCTCGACGCCGCCGCGATCGCCCGCATCCTGAAGCCGAAGCCCGCCGCGACAGCGCCTGAACCGCCAGCCGATCCTGCGGACCGCAAGATCAGGGTCGTCGGGCCAGTGTTCCTTCCCGACCAAGAAGGGGCAATAGATCTGCGAGCTCCGGGCCAGAAGAAAGTCCAGTGAGCGCAAGCCTCAGCGGGTGAAACAGCGCCCTGCCCTTGCGGCCCGAAACCTCCTTCAATTTATCGGTCCAGACCTTCCACGTATCTCTGCTCCAAGGCTCCGGCGGCAGGAAATCGAAGGCGTCGCGAACGAAGCCGCGATCCTCCTCGCTCAGCTCGGATGTGCTCTCTGGACCTTCTGTGACGATCTTCCACCAGCGGGCCGCATCCGAAACGCGATCGAGATTGCCGCGCACGGCAAGCCAGAAGGCTTCCGCGCGGTCGCCCGAAATTTTGAGCGCCGCCAGCCGATCCTTCACAGCGTCGAACGGCATGACGTGGATCAGCGTACGGTTGAGCTGGATGAGATCAGCCGGATCGAATTTTGATGCGGACCGCGACGTGTGCGCGGGTTCGAAATGCTCAGCAAGCGCCTCCATCGTCGGCATTGCCGCGACGCTCTCCGACGTGCCGATCAGCACCGCAAGCGACGCGACCGCCATCGGCTCGAGGCCATCCTCGGCGAGGCTCTTGATCGACAGTGCGCCGGTGCGCTTCGACAGGCCCTCGCCGGAGGCCGCGGTCAGCAGATTGTGGTGGCCGAAGATTGGCTCCTTCGCGCCCAGCGCGCGAAACAGTGCGATCTGCACGCCGGTGTTGGTGACATGATCGTCGCCGCGAATGACGTGCGAGATGCGGAGCTCCGCATCATCCACTACAGACGTGAAGGTATAGAGGTAGGTGCCGTCCTCGCGCACCATGACAGGATCGGAAAGTGACGCGAGATCGACCGTCTCCTCGCCGCGCACCAGATCGTTCCATTGGACCTCGGTGCGATGCGGCGCGAACGGATCGCCATCGAAATTTGGCAGCAGGAACCGCCAGTGCGGCTTCCGGCCAGAAGCCTCGAGTTCCAACTTTTCGGCGTCGGTCAGTTTCAGCGCCTCGCGTCCATAAACCGGCGGCAGCCGCCGCGACAGCCGCACTTTTCGGCGCAATTCCAGCTCTTCGGCCGTTTCGTAACAGGCATAGAGCAGACCGGCCGCCTTCAGCTTCTCCACAGCGGCCGCATAGGTGTCGAACCGCGCCGACTGGTGAACGGTCACATCCGGACGAATGCCGAGCCAGTGAATATCGGTCTGGATCTGGTCGGCATATTCCTGCCGCGAGCGCGCGATGTCCGTGTCGTCGAAGCGCAGGATGAAGCGTCCGAGGTTCTTCAGCGCGAACAGCCAGTTGAACAGAGCGGTGCGCGCGTTGCCGATATGGATGTTGCCGGTCGGCGACGGCGCAAAACGGACGGTGACGGTCATAAGGCTCGCCTAGCGGATGGCGGAAATCTTGGCAATGCGCGTCGTGGGCGGCACTAGCCGCCCATGACGTCCTCGAAACCCTTGGTCAGCTCCAGCGCCTGCCGTTCGAACAGCCGCCGATAGATGCCGCCGTCGCGCCGGATCAGCGTGGCGTGATTGCCCTCCTCGACCACCTTGCCCCTGTCGAAGACGAGGAGCCGGTCGAGCGAGCGCACCGTCGACAGCCGGTGCGCGATGATCAGCGTGGTGCGGCCGACCATCAGCCGCTCCATCGCCTGCTGGATCAGCACCTCCGATTCCGAGTCGAGGCTGGACGTCGCCTCGTCGAAGATCAGGATCGGCGCATCCGCCAGGAAGGCGCGGGCGATCGCCACACGCTGACGCTCGCCGCCGGAGAGCTTGACGCCGCGCTCCCCAACCAGCGTCGCATAGCCTTTCGGCAGCGTAGCGATGAAATCGTGCGCGCTGGCGAGTTTTGCCGCCCGCTCGATCTCCGCCTGGCTGGCGCCCGGCCGCGCATAGGCGATGTTCTCCGCCAGCGACCGGTGGAACAGGATCGGCTCCTGCTGCACGATGGCGAGTTGCGACCGGAGCGACGCCTGCTGGACCTGCGAGATGTCCTGCCCGTCGATCAGGATGCGTCCGCCGGTCACGTCGTAGAGGCGCTGGATCAGCTTGACGAAGGTCGTCTTGCCCGATCCAGAGTGACCGACCAGCCCGATGCGCTCGCCCGCTTTGATATCGAGCGAGAAGTCGCGATAGAGCGGCGTCTTGTGCCCGCCATAGTGGAAGGTGACGCGATCGAACGCGATGCGGCCTTCCTCGATGGCGATCTCGGGCGCATGCGTCCGATCGCGCACGCCGAGTGGCTGGGCGCTGATCTCGACCAGTTCCTCCATGTCGTTCACCGAGCGCTGCACGTTGCGTACATGCATGCCGATGTCGCGCAGATAGCCCTGCAGCACCAGGAACGAGGTGAGCACGAAGGCGATGTCGCCCGCACTCGCCTGCCCGCGGCTCCAGAGCATGATGGCGAAGCCGATCACGGCGGCGCGCAGAAAAAGCAGCGTCGTGCCCTGCGTCGTGCCGTTGATCGTGCCACGCATCCAGGTGCGGCCGGTGCGGCTGCGCCACTTGGTGACAACGCGCGCCAGACGCGTGTCCTCACGCCGCTCGGCGCCAAACGCCTTGACGACCGAATTGCACGAAATCGCATCGGCAAGCGAACCGCCGAGCTTCGTGTCCCACTGGTTGGCGAGGCTAGCCGCCGGCGCCACATAGGTGAGCGACAGCGTCACCGTGATCGTGACGTAGATCACCGAGCCGAGAGCGACCAGCGCGCCCATCAGCGGCCAGTGCCAGCCGAGCAGCACCGTCGAGCCGACCAGCATAACGACCGACGGCATCAGCGCGATGAGGATCGTATCGTTCAATATGTCGAGCGCCCACATGCCGCGCGTGACCTTGCGCACGGTCGAGCCAGCGAAGGTGCTGGCGTGCCAGTCGGTCGAGAAGCGCTGCACGCGCGCGAATGCATCGGCGGCAACGTCCGACATCATCTTCAGCGTCAGCTCGATGATCGCCACGAACGCAATGTGCCGAAGCAGCACAGCACCCGCCGACAGCGCTGTCATGGTGAGGAATGCGGCAATCGCCGCATTCCAGACGAGCTCGTCGGTCGAAGCACCGCGTCCGACAGCGTCGACGAGCCTTCCGACGTAAAACGGCGTCAGCACGTCAGCCATGGTCGAGCCGAGGAAAGCCAGCATGATGAGCGCGAGCCGAACCGGCTGGCGACGCCAATGCGTGCCGGCAAACGAGAACACAGAGCGGAACGCGTCTGCGCGACGCGTCTTGCGGAAAGAAGTCATGTCATTGTCCGGACGCGAAAAACCGTCCGGTCCCAGAAAAGTAGAAAGCAGAGAAATCGGCGCCTGGACGGAGAACCGTCCGGGCAGGCGGTGCCGGATACGATCAGCCCTCCCGCTTGTGCGGGATCAGCAGACCGGCAGTCGCCTCGAATGCGATGGCGTGCCTAGACGAGCACACCCATCATCGCGGCGCTGCCTTGCAGGATGGAGAATGCACGCATTTCGTACCTCCAAAGACAGAGCGGGAGCGCGCTTATAGACGGGCAAAACCGCTTCGCCAAGATGCTAAACGAGGAAAATGCTTAGCCGTGGCTTGCGGGCAACGCGACCCGCGCCCGCGCCCGCCGCGACACATAGGCCATGACAAAACAGGCGGCGAGGCAATAGACCCCCATCGTGACGAGCTGGCCGGGATAGGACACGCCGATATCGATCAGATAGCCGGTCAGGCCCGGTCCCATCGCGGTGGCGAACACGCCCCAGGAGACCAGCAGGGCCCGGATCGAGCCGAGATGTTTCAGGCCGTAGATCTCCGGCCACACGGCGCCGAACAGCGTGGTGGACAGGCCGTTGGACATGCCGACCAGCGCCATGAAGGCGAAAGGCGTCCAAGGCGCCGTGACAAGGCCAAGCAGCAGGCAGGAGAGGCCGAGCGGGATGAGCACGAAAGGCAGCAGCGCCAGGCCTGAAAAACGGTCGATCAACTGGCCGGAAATCAGGGTGAAGCCGCTGTTGACGATCGCCCAGACAACGAAGGCCGAGGCAAACACTTCCAGTGACCAGCCGCGCAGCTCGATCAGATAGACCTGATGGAACATCGCGACCGTGACGATGAAGCCCGGCGCCATGTAACCCAGCATTGCGAGGTAAAAGAGCGGGTCGCGCTGCACCTCGGCGCGTGTCCAGTCGCGCGCATCGACCACGCGTGGAATGGGATCGGAGGAACGCGGCGTACGGTCGACCGAAACCAGCGTTGCGATCACCGGCAGGATCACCAGCAGCGCAGCGCTTGCGACCAGCCAGCCATTGCGCCAGCCGATCGCGATCGCCAGCCAGACGAAGACGTTGGTGAACACCGCGTCGCCGGCATTGTGGCCGAGGATGATCAGCGACAGTGCCCTGCCCCGCTGCGCGGAAAACCACCGCGCGATCGACGTGTAGGCCGTGTGCGTCATCATCCCCTGACCGAACAGCCGCAGCAGGTAGATGGTCAGAACGAGGAAGGCGATATGCGTGGCGAACGCCATCGAGGCCGCCGCGACGGCGAGCATTGCCGTTACAAGGATGACGACCTTGCGCACGCTCCAGCGGTCGACGATTTGCCCGAGATAGGAGAGCGTGAAGGCGCTGGCGAGCGTTCCGATCATATAGACTGTGCCCCAGCCGCCATTGGTCAGCCCGTATTCCTCACGGATATGACCGGCCGAGACCCCGATGAAGATCGTTTGTCCGGTGGTGGAGAAGAAGGTCAGCAGGAAGCCGGCGCCGAGCCAGCGGGCATTGTCGCGAAGAAAGGCGAGAAAGGGCATGTTGCGCCAGAACCAGTCCGCCGAGCCATGGCGGAGTCGGGTTTACGGGTCAAACGACATATGTAAATTCGCTGTGGGCCACCGCTCCTGAACGCTGTAGCATGTGAGCCTTGAGCGAAGAGCCTGGAGCACGCCGATGCGCCGCGAGAGCTTTGAACGGTTCTACTATGAGAAGATTGCGCTGGCGGAAGGCTGCGGCTGCGCCGAGCACGTCACCCGCATGCGCGACATCGAGGAATTCGCTGCCGCACGGTCGGCGCCTGCGCGCCGACAGATGGCGTTCGGCTGGACGGCGCCGGCTTTGCTGAAGGACCGGGCTCTTCGCTACCTGTCGCGGCTGCGCGAAAGCCGCATCTGGTTGGCGTCGGCGAAGCGTTCGAAGCCGAATTTCTCATAGAGCGCGTGCGCGTCGCGTGTCTTGAGCGTCCAGCTCGGCACGTTGGCCAGATCGGGATGCTCCAGAAACGCCCTCACGATGGCCTTGCCGATCCCTTGTCCGCGCCAGTCTGGCCAGATGATAATATCGCAGAGATAGGCGGAATAGACGCGGTCGGTGATGGCTCGGCCGAACCCGACCTGCTTGCCCTCTACGAACGCGCCGGCGCAGACCGAATTGGAGAAGGCGCTGAGCTGGTCGCCTTCGGTACGGCCAATACCCCAATAACTCTGGGCGAGAAGCGTCGCCGCGGCGACAAAATCGATTCTCAGCGGGTCGAAGCTGATCTCGCAGTCGATCATCGCGCTCTCCGGTCTTTCAGTCGCGATCCCTGAACCGGTTGGTGATCGGGTAGCGGCGGTCGCGGCCAAAGTTCTTCTTCGTGATCTTCACACCGGGTGCGGCCTGACGGCGCTTGTATTCGGCGATGTAGAGCATGTTCTCGACGCGCGTCACGGTGGCGCGGTCGTGCCCGCGCTTGACGATCTCGTCGACGCCCATCTCGTTCTCGACCAGGCATTCGAGGATGTCGTCGAGCACCGGATACGGCGGCAGGGAATCCTGGTCGGTCTGGTTCTCGCGCAGCTCCGCCGACGGCGCCTTGTCCAGAATGTTCTTCGGGATCACCTCCCCGGAAGGCCCTAGCGCGCCGGGCGGCACATTGTCGTTGCGCCATTTCGCCAGCGCATAGACCTGCATCTTGTAGAGGTCCTTGATCGGGTTGAAGCCGCCATTCATGTCGCCATAGAGCGTGGCGTACCCGACCGACATTTCCGACTTGTTGCCGGTGGTGACGACCATCGAGCCGAACTTGTTGGAGATCGCCATCAGGATCGTGCCGCGCGCGCGGCTCTGCAGGTTTTCCTCCGTGATCCCGTGCTTGGTGCCCTCGAAGAGCTGGGTCAGCGAATTCATGAACCCGTCCACCGGCTCGAAGATCGGCACGATGTCGTAGCGGCAGCCGAGCGCGCGAGCGCAGTCCTCGGCATCCTTCAGCGAGTCCTTCGACGTATAGCGGTATGGCATCATGACGGCGCGCAGCCGCTCTTCCCCAAGCGCATCGACAGCCAGTGCCGCGCAGATCGCCGAGTCGATGCCGCCCGACAGGCCGAGCACGACATTCTTGAAGCCGTTCTTGTTCACGTAATCGCGCAAGCCGAGCATACAGGCTCGGTAATCTGCCTCCTCCTGGTCGGGGATTTTCGACATCGGCCCGTCCGTGCAAATCCAACCATCACCCTCGCGCTTCCATGTGGTAACGGAAACGAACTCCTCGAACTGGCTCATCTGAAAGGCGAGCGACTTGTCGGCCGCGATCGCGAAGGAGGCGCCGTCGAAGATAAGCTCGTCCTGTCCGCCGAGCTGGTTGGCGTAAAGGATCGGCAAGCCTGTCTCGATCACCTGCTTGATGACGATCTGGTGGCGGATGTCGATCTTATCGCGATAATAGGGCGAGCCGTTCGGCACGAGCAGCATCTCGGCGCCGCTTTCGGCCAGCGTCTCGCAGACGGCGAGATCGCCCCAGATGTCCTCGCAGATCGGAATGCCGAGCCGGATGCCGCGATAATTCACCGGCCCGGGCATATCGGGGCCGGCCTGGAAGACGCGCTTCTCGTCGAACTCGCCGTAGTTCGGCAAATCGACCTTGAAGCGTTCGGCGATGATCTTGCCCGCGTCGGCGACGACGATCGAATTGTGAACACCGGATTTGCGCTTCAGCGGTGTGCCCATGATGAAGCCCGGGCCGCCGTCAGCGGTCTCTTTAGCGAACTCTTCGACCGCCTTTTCGCAGGCTTTGAGGAAGGCCGGCTTCAGCACCAGATCCTCGGGCGGATAACCGGCGATGAAAAGCTCGGTGAAAAGCACCAGATCGGCGCCATGACGGGCGGCGTCCGCTCTAGCCTCGCGAGCCTTGGCGAGATTGCCGGCGACATCGCCGACGATCGGATTCAACTGGGCGACGGCGATGCGGAGAACATCGGGAGCGGGTTTGCTGGCCATATTTGGCATTTAGCGTGCGCGGGAAAGCCCCGCAATGGCAGGCTTTTAGGCCACTATTCGTCCATATAGCTCTTCAGCTCTTCCGCCGAACGGTTTTCGCCGATCGACATGGAGAGGATACGGGAGATGTGGGTGCGCGGCAGGCCGGTTTCTTTCGCCCAGGCGTTGAGTTGTGCCTGAATCTTCTGCAGGTCCTTCTGCGATGTGGGATTCTCGGCAATGTCCAACCCGGCGTCGCGCAGCGCCAGAACCATGTCGCCCGAGAGGATGAACCCGTCCCAGCCCAGCCAGCGCAGGAAATACTGCCCGGTATTGCCGCCGAGGCGGCTGCCGTTCTTGCCGAGATAGACCATGAGGCCAACCTGGTCATCGGCCGGCCAGTTGGCGAGGAATTTGCCAAAGCCGGAGTGCTCTTTCGAAACCCTCTCAACGAAAGCCGCATTCTCGCGGACCGATTTGATCTTTTGCGGGTTGCGGACGATGCGCTCGTCCTTCGTCAGCCCTTCCCAGTATTCATCCGGCTGGAAAAGCAGCCGCTTCGGCTCGAAACCCAGGAACGCTTCTTCGAAACCCGGCCATTTCTGCTCGATCACGCGCCAGACGAAACCGGCCGCGAAGACGCGCTCGGCCATGGTCGACAGGATGCGATCGTCAGCAAGCTTGGCGACCTTCCTGTTGTCGAGCTTGGGGCCGAGCAGCGACGCAAGCACCTTGTCGCCGCCCTTGCGCTTGGCCGCACGCGCACGGATTTTCTCGAACGATGCCATGGCTCCCTCCCCTCAAGACCAGGGTTGATTATATTGCCGCGCACCAAGCTGCGGCAAGAATCTGGGAGGCCGGCGCAATGAGCGGGATCGTTGCCGAACCTGCAGGTCCCGCTGCCATCTGTGGCGGTACCGAATGACGGACTTCATCCATCTGCTTGTCGAGCGATATGGCCTGATCGCGGTCTTCGCCGGCTGCATCGCGGAAGGCGAAAGCATTGCGCTGCTGGCCGGTTTCTTTGCGCATCAGCATCTCTTTGCCCCCTGGGCGGCGTTCGGAGCGACCTTCCTCGGCGCCTTTGTCGGCGACGTCTTTTTCTTTCTCGCCGGGCGGCGGCTGTCAGAGCGGCCTTTCGTCGAGAAGATCAAGCACAGGCCGGGCTTCTCTCACGCTTTGCGGCTCGCCAACACCTATCCGAAATCCTTCGTGATCCTGAACCGCTATGCCTATGGCATGCGCCTGGTCGGTGCGGTGGCGACCGGCTTTACGAACCTCAACTGGACGACGTTCATCGCCCTCAATGCGGTGTCGTCGCTGATCTGGTCGGCGCTGTTCTTCGGCGTCGGTTACGTCTTTGGCCTCGGCGCCGAACAGATCATCGGCGCCGAGCTGGAAAAACACGAGCGCCTGCTGGTCGGCCTGGCTCTCGGCCTGGCGGTCGCGATTATCGCTGCACTGATCGCCCACCGCCTCGCCAAGCGCGAAACCCGCGACTGATCAGCCGATGCCGAGCCCGCGGTCGCCGCGCTCGAGGATCAGCGGGATGATCAGATCTTCCTCGTCCTCGAGATGCCGTGTCAGCATGGCGATCAGGCGCGTGTTCTCGTCGGCATAGGCGTCGGCGGCAAAACGCTGCTTGTCCTCGTTTTCCTGCAGCGCGCGCAGGAAGCCGTTCGCGCTCTCCGCGTTTCGCTCCAGGCCTTCATGGATCATGTGGTGATCGGAATCGAGAATGTCGAAGCCGCGTTTCAGTCGCTTCTCGGCCTCCGCGAAGACCGGGAAATAGTGCTGGTCCTCAACATTGTGGTGGCCATCGAGATTGCCGAGGAAAAAATTTAGGCGCGGCGCGAAGAAACGCGCGAACTGCTGCGCATCGCTGCGCCCCTCGCGATAGTCGGTTATGGCGCCGGTCAGCATGCCGCCGAGCTCGCGGAACATGTCGTGGCGCTGCAGCCACATATTGGCCATGCCGTGGATGTTGTCGTGCGCCTGCCAGTCCTCGCGCGGATATCTCTCCGCAAGGAACCGCAGATCGGCCGGCAGGCCGGTGCGGCGCTCGAGGTGCAATTCTTCAGGGGTGATGATCATGCCAGTATCCTTTGGTAACTGGCATATAGGTGTGGCTTCGCTAGACCGCCACTCCGCTGATGCGCTCGACAATCGCGAACAGCCAGATACCGGCGGTGATGATCAGCGAGAGCAGCACGGCCAGCGAGCCGCAATCCTTGGCGAGCTGGATGTCGATGTTGAACTCGCGCGAAACCGCGTCACAGGCTGCCTCGATGCCGGTATTCAGCACCTCGACCATGATGAGAAACAGGATCGCACCGATCAGCAGCGCGTAACCGCGCCAGCTTGTCGCGATAAACCAGCCGATCGGCAGCGAAAGCGCCAGCACGGCCAGTTCCTGCTGGAACGCCTTTTCGTGGCCGGCCAGCCAGCGGAATGCTCGGACCGAATTGAAAAACGCATCGAGAAGCCGCTTCATGCGGTGGAGTCCCCGTGAGACCGGCACGGTTTAGCGCGAAACGACCGTTTCGCAACAGCCACTGTGCGGCTCCACCGAGCGGCTAGCTGGTCGCAAGCTGGGGCAGATCGTCGTTGATCTCGTAATAGTCGCCCTTCTCGGCGACGAAGATGTGCCTCAGTCCAGCAAGCCCGCTGGGCCGCTCGAACGAGCCGGCCATGATCGATGTACGGTCACCGCCCTCCGGCCGCCAGAACAGTAGCGAGCCGCAGGTCTTGCAGAAACCGCGCTTGGCGTCGGGCGAAGCGGCATACCATGACAGGTTTTCGTCACCTTCGATCATCAGATCACGGGTGGCGGACTGCGTCGCGGCAACGACGTGGCCGGTCTGCTTGCGGCATTGCGAGCAGTGGCAATAGATGACGCCGCGCAATGGGCCGGTGGTCGTGAAGCGGACGGCGCCGCACAGGCACGATCCGGAATGCGTCTCAGCCATGTCTTCTCCTCTCCAGCGCATTGCCATCGCGCCAGCCGGCAAACCATCGCGTAGTTTTCAACGCTGCGATC
>DATJTE010000236.1:0-27032 GCA_035503715.1 Rhizobiaceae bacterium
ACCACCGCCGCGCTACACCGAGGCGACGCTGATCAAGAAGATGGAAGAGATCGGCATTGGGCGTCCGTCCACCTATACGGCGATCCTGAAGACGCTCGAAGACCGCGAATACGTCACGATCGACAAGCGCCGGCTGATCCCACAAGCGAAGGGTCGCCTGCTTTCGGCCTTCCTCGAAAGCTTCTTTCTAAGATATGTCGAATACGACTTCACCGCATCGCTCGAGGAACAACTCGACGAGATTTCCGACGGCAAGCTCGCCTACAAGGACGTCTTGCGTGCTTTCTGGCGCGATTTTTCCGCGGCGATCGACGCCACGAAGGAGTTGCGCATCACCAACGTCCTCGATGCGCTGAACGAAGATCTTGCCCCACTGCTCTTCCCGGCACGCGCCGACGGCACCAACCCGCGCACCTGCCCGAAATGCGGCAATGGGACACTGTCGCTTCGGCTCGGAAAAAGCGGCGGCTTCATCGGCTGTTCGAATTACCCTGACTGCACCTACACGCGCCAGTTCGGCGCGGAGAATGCCGAGAACGGCAATGGCGGCGACGAAGGACCGAAGGTGCTGGGCAGGGATCCTTACACCAGCGAGGAAATCACGCTGCGTTCGGGCCGCTTTGGCCCCTACCTGCAGCGCGGCGAGGGCAAGGAAGCCAAGCGCTCAAGCCTGCCCAAAGGCTGGACACCGGATTCGATCGACCATGAGAAGGCGCTGGCGCTGCTGTCGCTCCCTCGTGATATCGGGCAGCATCCTGAGAGCGGCAAAATGATTTCGGCCGGCCTTGGCCGCTACGGGCCGTTCATCCTGCATGACGGCAAATACGCCAATGTCGAGTCGATCGAAGATGTTTTCACGATTGGCATCAACCGCGCCGTGTCGGTTCTCGCCGAAAAGGCCGCGCGCGGGCCGGCACGTGGCGGCACGCCGGCGGCGCTCAAGACGCTCGGCGATCACCCAGATGGCGGCGCGATCAGTGTGCGCGATGGTCGCTATGGCCCTTATGTGAATCACGGCAAGGTCAATGCGACATTGCCGAAGGGCAAGGACCCAATGTCGGTGACGCTCGAAGAAGCAATCGAACTCATCAACGAGCGCGCCGCCAAGACTGGCGGCGGCAAGAAGCCGGCCCGCGCGAAGAAGGCGACCGCCGCGAAGAAACCAGCAGCGAAGAAGAAGTCCACCGCCAAGAAGAAGTCGGCAGAGGAAAAGGACTAAGGTGGCGCGGCGGATTTCCGGCAAAAAAGGCGGCCGCCCCGCCGAGGGCAAAGCGGCTGCTGGCGACTTCCGCCCGACACGCGAACAGATTCTCCAGTATATCTCCGACAACCCAGATCGCGCCGGCAAACGCGAGATCGCGGGCGCCTTTTCGCTCAAGGCAGCGGATCGCATCTGGCTGAAAGACACGTTGCGCGAATTGCAGGACGAGGGCCTGCTCGGCGGCACAAAGAAGCGACTGACGCGGGCCGGCGCCCTGCCCCCGGTGGTCGTGCTCGACATTGTGGCGCGGGATTCCGATGGCGGCCTGATGGCGCGCCCGACCGAATGGTCCGAAACTGCCGGGCCTGCGCCTGTCGTCTCGATCCGCGCGCGTGGCGGCAAGGGCGCTGCGCCAGGCATCGGCGACCGGGTGCTGGCAAAGGTATTTGCGTCGGACGACAAATCCGGGCCGGCCTATACGGGCCGCGTAATGAAGGTGTTCGAGAAGCGCACCGAGGCAGTGCTCGGCGTTTTTCGTATCCTCCAGGACGGCACATTTCGCATCGAGCCCGTCGAACGGCGCCAGCCTGAGCTGATCGTCGATCCCGAATTCCGTGGGGAGGCAAAGAGCGGAGACCTGGTCGAGGTTGAACCGGTGAAGCTCGGGCGTTACGGCCTGCCGCGCGCAAAGGTGCTCGGCGTGCTTGGATCGCTGACCAGCGAGAAGGCGGTCTCGATGATCGCCATCCACGCACATGACATTCCGCATATTTTTCCGCGCGAGGTGATCGAGGAAGCCGAGGCGGTGAAGCCGGCAACACTCGCCGGCCGCGAGGACTGGCGCGCGCTGCCGCTGATCACCATTGATCCGGCCGACGCCAAGGATCACGACGATGCGGTTTATGCCGAACCGGACAGCGACGAGAAGAATGTCGGCGGCGTCATCGTCACCGTCGCGATCGCCGACGTCGCTGCCTATGTGCGGCCGGGCTCTGCGCTCGATCGCGAGGCGCTGAAGCGCGGCAATTCGGTCTATTTCCCGGACCGCGTCGTGCCGATGCTGCCGGAGCGCATCTCGAACGACCTCTGTTCGCTGAAGGAAAAGGTCGACCGCCCTGCCCTGGCGGTGAAGATGACGTTCGCAGCGGACGGGCGGAAGATCCGGCACTCGTTCCACCGCATCATGATGAAATCGGCGGCGCGTCTCGCCTATCCGCAGGCGCAGGCGGCGATCGACGGCCGGCCGGACGATGCGACCGGGCCGATTCTCGACACGGTGCTGAAGCCGCTCTGGGCCGCCTATGACGTGCTAAAACGCGGCAGGCATGCGCGCCAGCCGCTGGAGCTCGACCTGCCGGAGCGAAAGATCCTGCTCAAAGCCGACGGTACGGTAGACCGGGTCGTCGTGCCCGAACGCCTCGATGCGCACAGACTGATCGAGGAGTTCATGATCCAGGCGAACGTCGCCGCGGCGGAAACGCTGGAGGCGAAGAAGCAGGCGCTGGTCTATCGCGTCCACGATGCGCCCTCGCTCGCCAAGCAGGAGTCGCTGCGCGAATTCCTGCAGACCGTCGGCCTGTCCCTCGCCCATGGCGCGCAGCTCAAGCCCTCGCAGTTCAACCAGATCCTCGAGCGTGTGCGCGGCGCCGACAATGAGGCGCTGGTCAATGAGGTGGTGCTGCGCTCACAGAGCCAGGCGGAGTATTCACCCGAGAATCTCGGCCATTTCGGCCTGAATCTGCGCCGCTACGCGCATTTCACCTCGCCGATCCGCCGTTATTCCGACCTGATCGTGCACCGTGCGCTCATCCGGGCGCTCAGTCTCGGCAGCGACGGTCTGACGCCCGCCGAGGAAGCGCGTCTCGAGGAGGTGTCGGCGCTGATCTCCGCGTCGGAACGCCGCGCCATGGCGGCAGAGCGCGATACGGTCGACCGGCTGATCGCCGCGCACCTGGCCGAACAGGTCAACCAGACTTTTGACGCGCGCATTTCCGGCGTCACCAAGGCGGGACTATTTGTCCAATTGCCGCAGTATGGCGCTGACGGGTTTATTCCCATTTCAACGCTGGACGGCGACTACTATATCTTCGACGAAGGCGCACGAGCGCTTTTCGGCGAGCGAACGGGTAGAGGCTACCAGCTTGCGGACAAGGTTGAGGTGAAGCTTGTGGAGATCGCGCCGCTGGCCGGCGCCATTCGGTTCGAGATGCTGAGCGAGCCAAAACCACTGCCGGGGTCGCGGCGGTCGTTCCACAAGTCGAAAGGCCCACGGAACCGCGCTCGTGCCGGGCAGCCGCGATCGCGCGGCAGGAGACGATGATGGAGAACCAGGTTTTCGGCGGCGAACATCATACCGGCCGCCCGGCGCGCCCGCTGTGGGATGCGATATGGCGCGGCTTTCGCGGACGCTGCCCGAAATGCGGCGAAGGCAAGCTGTTCGCATCCTATCTGAAGGTCGTCGACCGTTGCGACCATTGCGGTGAGGAAATGCATCACCACCGCGCGGACGACCTGCCGGCCTATCTTGTCATCGTGATTGTCGGCCACGTCGTCGTTGGCGCTTTCCTCGGCGTCGAGGCGACCAGCGAGCTGTCGATGTGGCAGCATCTCGCCATCTGGGCACCGCTGACTGTCGTCGCGTCGCTGGCGCTGCTCAGGCCAATAAAGGGCGCCGTGGTCGGCCTTCAGTGGGCCAATTACATGCATGGCTTCGGCGGTGAGCGCGACATCATCGCAAGCCACCCCGAGACTTGAGAAAAGCCGCCCGAGCGGGCAAGGTGCCGTTCATGGACGGCATGACCAGGGCGGAAGTCGACAAGGCCGAATCGAAGGACTTCGCGATCGGCCGCGGGCCGCTCAGGCCGCGCGATGCGGCGACGCTTATCCTGCTTGACCGGCGCGGCGCCGACGTGAATGTCCTGATGGGCCGCCGGCATCGCGGCCACGCCTTCATGCCCGGCAAGTTCGTGTTCCCAGGCGGCAGGACTGATCCCGCCGACAGCCGCATTCAGACGGCTAGCGATCTGCATCCGGAAGAACTCGCCAAGCTGATCGGAACCGGCAGCAAGGCCAGCGCCGCGCGGGCGCGTGCGATTGCCTTGTCGGCAATTCGGGAGACCTACGAGGAAGCGGGACTGCTCATCGGCACGCCCGGTCCCTTCGCCACCACGAAACGCGATTGGCAAGGATTCGTCGAGCACAAGGTCCACCCTGCCCTCGACAGCCTCCGGTTCATCGCCCGCGCCATCACCCCGCCCGGCCGCGTGCGCCGGTTCGATACACGCTTCCTTGCCGCCTGGCGCACGGAAGTCGCGGTCGCACTGCCCGATGGCGGCCCGACGCATGAACTCGAGGAACTTGTCTGGCTGCCCATCGCCAAGGCGCGGGACCTCGATATTCCGGCAATCACCAAATCCGTGCTCGGCGACATCGAGCAACGCCTGAGGGACGATCCGCTGCTGCGGCCTGGAGGAACGGTGCCTTTCTACCGCTTCCTTCACAACCGCATGCGTCGCGACATTCTCTAGGGTTTTTCATGCCAGCACAGATTCGAGCGGATCAGCAGCCGCAAGGCGTTCAATGGCTGTCCATCATCGCAGCCATCGCCTCGATCACGCTCGTCGGCATCGTCTACGGCCTGTCGACGCCGCTTCTTAGCGTCATCCTGGAAAAGCGCGGCTTCTCGGCTTCCATGATCGGTCTCAACACGGCAGTTGCAGGTGTCGCGGCCATCGCGGTCGCGCCGATCGCAACACCGATCGCTGCGCGGCTCGGGGTCGCCACGACCATGATCCTGATGGTCGCGCTCGCCGCCATCTCCTTCGTCGGCTTCTATTTCGCCGAGGCCTTCTGGCTGTGGTTCCCGCTGCGCGCAGTGCTCAATGCCTCAATCACAGTTCTATTCATCCTCTCCGAATACTGGATCAGCACGGCCTCGCCGAACCATCGGCGGGGACTGGTGCTCGGCCTTTATGCTACTGTGCTGTCTCTCGGCTTTGCCTTCGGTCCGTGGCTGTTCTCGCAGATCGGCAGCGACGGCTTTCTCCCTTTCGGCGTGACCTGCGCTATCGCCGCACTCGCCGCGATACCGCTTCTCATCGCCATGGGTGAAAGCCCGTCCCTGGATAACGAAGAGGGGTCGGAAGGCAGCAGCTTCCTCGGCTATGTCTGGCTGGTGCCGACAGCGACGGCGGCGGTGCTGGTTTTCGGTGCGGCCGAAACCGGCGCGTTCGCCCTCTTTCCGATCTATGGCGGCCGGCTTGGCTATTCGGAGGCCGACGCCGCGATGCTCTTGTCGATGATCGGCCTCGGCAACGTCGTGCTGCAGATACCGCTCGGCCTTATCAGCGACCGTGTGCGGGATCGGCGCATCCTGCTGCTCATCTGTGCGCTGGCCGGCATGGCGGGTACCCTGCTCCTGCCCTTTGTCGCCAGCTACTGGTCCCTCGCAGCCGTGCTTCTTTTCATCTGGGGCGGCTTCATCGCAGCGCTTTACACCATCGGCCTAGCGCATCTCGGCTCGCAGCTTTCCGGCCGCGATCTGGCTTCTGCCAACGCTGCCTTCGTGTTCTGCTACGGCATTGGCATGACGCTTGGCCCGCAGGCGATCGGCATTGGCATGGACACGGCAGGACCGAGCGGTTTTTCCGGCTCGCTCGCCATTTTCTTCGCGCTTTATGCGCTTCTCGTCGGCGTCAGGTTGGTCCGGCGTCCGCGCCGGGCTTGACTTTCCGGGAACGATCCGTATTGGTCGCGCCAACTTTCCGCGGCGGGTCCAGACGGATCCTGCGGACCCAATTCCAAGACACGAATAGGCAAGACCATGGCTAAAGCCGCCAACATCAAGATCAAGCTGCTCTCCAGCGCCGACACCGGTTACTTCTATGTGACCAGCAAGAATAGCCGCACCAAGACGGAAAAGCTGTCCTTCAAGAAGTACGATCCCGTCGCCAAGAAGCACGTCGAGTTCAAGGAAACGAAGATCAAGTAATCTTCGACCGCAATCCTACCCGAAACGCCGCCTCTCAGGCGGCGTTTTTGTTTGCACAAAATCACGCATAATCAGCGTGCTAAGAGCAGTTTTTGAAGTGAAACGTTAAAGGGGGCCGGTCGGCGAACTGGCAGCGGTACGAGGAGGCCCCTATGTGCCAGCGCCGGCCGGCCGACCCCACGGACCCAGGAGATGCGGCGGACCTGAGCATCATGGGGTATGCTGCGGACGGCAGTGGTTTGATTGACCCTCGTGCCCCTGCGTCCGACTTCCCGAGCGGGACACTCGCGCAAAGGCGCAGGAAAATCAATAGTTTCTTAACCAGTGAGGCCGAATCGACGGTATTAAGGTAAATTTGCAAACGCTTTCCGCGCGGCTCAGGGAGCCGGCTAAACGCCAAAAATCTGCTCAGGCAGCCTTGGCGACGACGCGATTTCTTCCACCCGTCTTGGCCTCATAGAGGGCAATGTCGGCGCGCTTCATCAACTCTACGACTGTATCTCCAGTTTTTCTCAAAGACGACACGCCGACGCTTACCGTCACTTCGATCGTCTTGCCGGAGCTGCCGATTACAAACGGCGTCTGGGCGATCTCGGCACGAATGCGTTCAGCAACCTTCTCGGCGATCTGCGCATCGGTATCGGGCATGACGACAACGAACTCTTCGCCGCCGAACCGGCAGGCAAGGTCGATGCCGCGCACGTTCTTCCTCAGCCGCCGCGAGAACTCGCGCAGCACGTCGTCGCCGCCGTCATGACCGTGCGCGTCGTTGATCGATTTGAAGCGGTCGAGATCGGTGATCATGATCGACAGCGGACGTCGCCGCGCCGTCGCGCGATCGACGAGCGTCTGGAGATGGCTGTCGAGATAACGTCGATTGTGCAAACCGGTGAGACCGTCCGTCACTGCCATTTCGATCGTCTGAGTCACTGATGCGCGCAGTTCATCATTGTAACGTTTGCGCTTCACCTGCGTGCGAAGCCGCGCCGTCAACTCCTGCTGATCTACCGGACGGGTCAGGTAGTCGTTGATGCCAAGATCGAGCCCGCGGATGATGCGCTCATCTTCGCCTAGGTCGGCGAGCAGGATGATCGGCAAGGTGCGTGTGCGATCGAGCGAACGAAGCTGCGAGCAGAGCCGCAGCGGATCGTAAGCCTTGAACGCAGTCGAAATCAGCACACATTCGTAAGGCTGCTCGGCGGCCTGGAAGAAACCAAGCTGCGGATCGCGCTCGACATCGACATCAAACACGTCGTTCAGCATCGCGACGATGCCGTTGCTCGACGCCTCGCGTTCGTCGACCAGCAGCACTTTCGGCATCGTTTCGTCGGAGGTCTGCTTGTGGCTCAACAGCTCTTCAATGCCGATATTGCGCGTGGTTGAGGCGCGCAGCCGCAGTTCATCGGTCAACGTCTTCAGCCGGACCAGGCTCTTGACGCGCGTCATAAGCTGCAGGTCATTCACCGGCTTGGTGAGGAAATCATCCGCACCCGCCTCAAGACCGCGGATACGGTCCGCGACCTGATCGAGCGCCGTGATCATGACGACAGGAATGTGCGACGTCGCCGGATCGCTTTTCAGCCGACGGCAGACCTCGAAGCCGTCCATATCCGGCATCATCACGTCGAGGAGCACGACATCGACTTTGCCGTTCTCGCATGTTTCGATCGCTTCCGGTCCGCTGGTCGCCTTGAGCACTTCGAAATATTCGGCAAGCAGCCTGACTTCGAGCAGCCTGACATTGGCGGGCACATCGTCGACGACAAGAATGCGGGCGGTCATTGGACTGACGAACTCCGGACGGGCGCGCTTCGCATCATGCGTCGCCCAAATAGGATTTGATCGTTTCGATGAAGCGGGGAACCGAGATCGGCTTCGAGATATAGGCCTCGCAGCCTCCTTGCCGAATCCGCTCCTCGTCCCCCTTCATGGCGAAGGCGGTCACGGCGATGACAGGGATCGTATGGAGCTCGTCATCTTCCTTCAGCCACTTGGTCACCTCGAGCCCCGAGACCTCGGGCAGTTGGATGTCCATCAGGATCAGGTCGGGTTTGTGAGTGCGCGCCAGGTCGAGCGCCTCGAGCCCGTTGCGAGTGCGCACGGTATCGTAGCCGCTCGCCTCGATCAGGTCGCGGAAGAGCTTCATGTTGAGCTCGTTGTCTTCGACGATCATCACCTTCTTTGGCATCAATCCGTCCAGCCGCCTTCCTTGCACGGACACGTCAAAACGATCGCCGCGCGCGAGACCGCGATTCCTTCACCGCAGGATAGTCTAAGATAATTGACGAAACGGTAATCAATCGGCCGTTCGGGCAGGTTGTCCAAAGGCTTGCCGTGCAAGGGCGGAAGCGGTACTGCCCGAGACGAATTTGAGAGAAAAGCGGCCGAAATGCTCAAAAAACCGCAAAAAGACGAAAATGCGGAGCAGATTGCCATCGTGGCCCTGGGTTTTGTCGCTGGCGACCCTGAGCTTCTGCCGCGTTTCCTGACGCTGACCGGCATCGATCCGGCAGGTATCCGCGCAGCCGCGCGTGAGCCCGGCTTCCTCGCCGGTGTCCTGCAGTTCATCCTGGCGCACGAGCCGACACTGATGAAGTTCGCCGAAGAGACCGGCACCGACCCGGCGGCGGTCGGAAAAGCGCTGCGTGCCTTGCCAGCCGGTGACGGCCACTACGACCAATCCATTTAGCCAGGCAATTCCATGAGCGACGATCCGGAAACCGCACGGCAGATTGCCGAACTGTCTCTCGACACACGGCCCTTGCTGGTGCTCGACGTGGACGACGTCGTGCTGGAATTCTTGCCGCCCTTCATGCGCTATCTCCACGCCCAGCAACTGGAACTCAAGCTCGATTCGTTCAAGCTGCATGGAAACATCCGCGAGCTGAAGGACGGCGCGGTCGTGGAGAAGGAGAGAGTTAGCGGGCTGATCACCGAATTCTTCGACCTGCAGGCGGAATGGCAGATGCCGGCGCCGGGTGCTGCGGAAGCGATCGGTGCGATGGCGAAAAATGCCGAGATCGTCATGCTGACCGCCATGCCGCACCGGCATCGCGAGATTCGGCGCAAGCATCTCGATGCGCTCGGCTTCCCCTACCCGCTGGTGACGACCGAGAAGGCCAAGGGACCTGCGCTCAGATTGCTGCGTGGCGAGCATCCGCGGCCGGTCGCCTTCGTCGATGACATTCCGCACAATCTGGTGTCCGTACGCGCCGCGCTTGCCGATGCGAGCCTTTTCCACCTGATCACGATGCCGGGCCTGCGGGCACTTCTTCCGCCGCTGCCGGAATCGATCGTTCCGGTCGACAGCTGGGACGAAGCCGCGCCGAAGGTCGCCGCGTCGCTCGGGATCTAGGGCTACAATTCCAGGCGCATCAGCGGCCGCCCCTTCCGGCGCAGCGCGACCTCTTTGAACCCCGCTCTCTCAAACACACGTGTCGAGCCGACGAACAGCGCCATGCCGCTCGTGTCGTTCGACTGATCCATCGGGCACGCTTCGACGACTCGCGCGCCGTTCTCGCGTGCAAAAGAGATGCCGGCATTCACCAGCCCGTGCGTTATCCCCTGCCCGCGCGCGCTCTTGCGCACGAAGAAGCAGGAGATCGCCCACATGGCCGGGTCACCTGCATCCGCGGTATCGAGCGGCGCGGAACTGCGGCGGACGCTGTTCCACTCAGGCACATCGGCGCGCGGGCCGATCTGCATCCAGCCCACCGCTTCGTCGCCCCTGAAGGCCAGGAGCCCGGGAGGCGGTCCGACATCGATGCGCGTTTTGATCACATCCTTGTTGCGCCGGCCCGTGCTGCCGCGCCGCACCGCCGGAGGCTGGCGGAAATAGGTGCACCAGCAGCCGTAACACGCGCCTTGCTTGCCGAAGAGATCTTCGAAGGCGGGCCATAAGTCAGGAGTCAGTGGATAAAAATGCTTCTGCATCGGTCCTCCATGCAGGTCCGATTGCACGCGCCGGGACGCTGCACTACGATTTCCGATGTTCTCTTTATGTTCGCATTGATGGACCACCCTGTCAATCACATCGAGCCGGGATTCTGCCGCGACTGCATGGCCGCCGAGACGGGCCCGGGCAGGCGTTGCGGGCGCTGCGGCAGCCCGCGACTGGTCAGGCATCCAGAGCTCGAAACGCTGCACCTGGCGCATATCGACTGCGACGCGTTCTATGCGGCGGTCGAGAAGCGCGACAATCCGGAGCTGCGTGACAAGCCCTTGATCATCGGTGGAGGCAAGCGCGGGGTCGTGTCCACCGCCTGCTACATTGCGCGCATCAAGGGCGTGCGCTCAGCCATGCCGATGTTCAAGGCGCTGGAGTTGTGTCCGGAAGCGACCGTGATCCCGCCCAACATGGAGAAGTACGTTGGGGTTGGCAGGCAAGTCCGCGCCATGATGGAAGCGCTGACGCCGCTGGTGCAGCCGATCTCGATCGACGAGGCGTTCCTCGACCTGTCCGGGACCGAGAAATTGCATCGCCGGCCGCCGGCGCTCGTGCTTGGCCAGTTCGCGCGCGACGTCGAGGAACAGCTGGGCATCACCGTTTCAGTCGGCCTCTCCTACTGCAAATTCCTGGCGAAGGTTGCGTCCGACCTGAACAAGCCGCGCGGCTTTTCGGTCATCGGCGAAGCCGAAGCGCGTGGCTTCCTGGCAGGCCAACCGGTGTCGCTGATCTGGGGCGTCGGCAAGGCGTTCAACGCCACGCTGGAGCGCGATGGAATCCGCACCATCGGCCAATTGCAGAAGATGGAACTCGGCGACCTCATGCGACGCTACGGCTCCATGGGGGCGCGGCTCTATCATTTGTCGCGTGGCGAAGACGTGCGCCGCGTGCATCCCGACGAGGATGCCAAAAGCATCTCTGCCGAGACGACGTTCGACGCCGACATCGCATCGCTCCCCGATCTTGTCGCGACCCTGCGCGGCCTGTCGGAAAAGGTCTCCTCGCGTTTGAAGAAATCAGCGCTGGCCGGTCGCACTGTGGTGCTGAAGCTGAAAACGCGCGACTTCAAGCTGCGCACGCGCAACCGTCAGCTCGGCGATCCGACCCAGCTCGCCGACCGCATTTTCCAGACCGGCGTGTCGCTTCTGGAAAAGGAAACGGACGGAACAAAATTCCGGCTGCTCGGGATCGGCGTCACTGACCTCACGGATTCAGAAAAAGCCGACCCGCCGAACCTGATCGACGAGCAGGCCCGCAAACGAGCGAAGGCCGAGGGCGCTATGGACCGGCTGCGCGGCAAGTTCGGACGGCACGCGCTCGAAACCGGCTACACCTTTGGCAAGGGCCGCAAGGCGCACCCGCCCGAACCCATCGACGAGTAAATCAGCCGTCGACCATCTCGATCAGGTAAGAACATCCGGCCAGCACCTTGCCTGGGTGCGACTCGACCGTTGAGACATTCAACGCGACCCTGGTGCGGATCTTCATGCCGTTGTTCTCGTCGGTCGCATCGGCGATCACTTTCTCACCGAGAAACTGGCCCGGACTCGCTGGCGTTGTGGTGACGCCAAGCGCCGTTGCCAAGTCCTCCGGCGCGATGCGGTCGAATATCGCCATTGGCCCGGTTGAGGTGAGCGCAATGCTTCTGGTCGTGTGCCCGAACACTGATAGGTCGTCGGTTAAAGCGTATTCCTGGAGGAACGGATTTTGCGAGGCCACGACCGCCCAGCCTAATGCCTCGATCGAGGACGGATCACCCATCAATGAGAATGCCAACTGGCCCCAGTCCTGCGGATCGGCACGGCATTCGATCAGCGCCGGCAGATCGATCGCAGGCTGGGCTGACGCAGGGAGAACAACAAACGCAGTGAAGAGAGCCGGCAGGAATTTGTGCATCTGGCCGCTTTAACTCATCCGCTGGCTCAGCGGAACGGGTTTGGCTAGGCGGTTGCCAGCCGTACCTGTCACTGCCAGATAGCCGCCATGAATTCCGAATACTCCGCGCCGAAGGCTGTTCTCTGGATGGCCGGCTCCATTACCTGCTTCCTGGTCATGTCGATCGCGGGCCGCGCTGCCAGCAAGGAAATCCATGTCTTCCAACTGCTGGAGATGCGGACTGTCATCGGCCTGCTGATGCTCTACCCGTTGATCCACTACGCCGGCGGACTCGCCGCCATGAAGACGACGCGCCCGGTACAGCACATATCGCGCAACGTGGTTCACTATGCCGGGCAGTTCTCCTGGTTCTATGCTTTGACACTGATCCCGCTGGCCGAACTCATCTCCATCGAGTTCACCATGCCGTTCTGGGGCGCGATCCTCGCGGTGATGTTCCTTGGCGAGAAGCTCAATGCCTGGAAAATCGCAGCGATCGTGCTTGGCGTTGTCGGCGTCGCCATCATCGTGCGGCCGGGTGCGGCTACAATCGACACCGGCCACATGGTGATGCTTTTCGGCGCATTCTGCTTCGCCATCTCGGTCGTCATGGTGAAGTCGCTGACGCGCACCGAGAACGTCGTGCGCATCATCTTCTGGATGCTCATCGTCCAGACTGTCATCGGGCTGGTTCCGGCAATCATCGTCTGGAAGACGCCCTCGTCCGCCATCTGGCTACCGATCGTGATCGTGGCGTTCACGGGCACGTTCTCGCACTACTGCATGACGCGCGCTCTGACGCATGCGGATGCGACCTTCGTCATGCCGATCGATTTTCTGCGCGTACCGCTCTCCGCGGCGATCGGCTACGCGCTTTATGCCGAAAACATCGACATCTACACCGCGGCGGGCGCCGCGCTGATCCTCGGCGGCAATCTGCTCAACTTGTTTGCACGGCCGCCGCTTACGCCGGAGCAGGCGACAGTCGCAAAACCCTAAGCGCCGCCGCTAGACCAGTTCGACCTCGACGACGCCGGGAACGGCCCGCATGGCCGAGGCAATGCGCGGATCGATGCGGTAGCGGTCGCGCAGCTCGATTTCGACCTCGCCCTGCCCCGCCTCCTTCACCACGACGATACTCACCTGCGCTTCACCCTTGTGGGTCAGACGCGCCGTGAGCGAATCGAGTGGCGCGGAATCGCGGAGGAAGATGCGCAACGCCTTCTGCACCCGACTTGCCATGTCGTCGAGCGCTTCCACGGTCTGGATGCGCAAGTTCACGCCTTCTGGGCGATCTTCGGCCTGCACGGTGATAACCATGGACTTTCCGGGCTCCAGCATGTCGCGGTACTGCGCAAGGCCTTCCGAGAACAGCACGGCTTCGTATTGTCCCGTGGTATCGGAGAACTGCACGACGCCCATTCTGTTGCCGGTGCGCGTCTTGCGCTCCTGCTTGGCCGTCACCGTGCCGGCAAGCCGGCCGGCGGCCGCGCCGCGTTTGACGGCGAGTGAGAACTCAGCCCAGGTCTGGACGCGCATGCGCTCGAGTGCTGTCTTGTATTCGTCGAGCGGATGCGCCGACAGGTAGAAGCCGACCGCCTGGAATTCGCGGTGTAGCCGCTCGGCGGGCAGCCAGGGTTCGGCCTGCGGCAGGTGCAGCGTCTGGGTTGGCCCGGAGATCATCGTTCCAAAAATGTCAGCCTGGCCGGACACCGCATCCTCCTGGGCGCGGCTCGCCATGCCCATCATCCGCTCGACACCTGCCATCATGGCCGGTCGTTCGTGGCCGAAACAATCCAGCGCACCGGCCGCGACCAGGCTTTCGAACACACGTTTGCCGACGATCCTCGGATCGACGCGTGAGCAGAAATCGGCGAGGCTGACGAACGGCTTTTCACCGCGCCTCGCGACGATATGCTCGACCGCGGCGTCGCCGACCCCTTTGATCGCCGCGAGCGAGTAGAAGATCCTGTTTTCGCCCACCTCGAAGTCGCGATACGACGTCGTGACCGACGGTGGAACCACTTCGATGCCGAGGCGCAATGCGTCTTGGCGGAAATCCGCCAGCTTGTCGGTGTTCGACATGTCCAGCGTCATCGAGGCGGCGAGGAACTCCACCGGATAGTGGGTTTTCATGTAAGCCGTCTGATAGGAGACGATCGCGTACGCCGCGGCGTGCGACTTGTTGAAACCGTAGTCGGCAAACTTCGCCAGCAGGTCGAAAATGAAGTCGGCTTGCAGCTTCGACACCCCGCGCTCGACCGCGCCTGAGACGAAGCGCTCGCGCTGCTTGTCCATCTCGGCGCGGATCTTCTTACCCATTGCGCGGCGCAGCAGGTCCGCTTCGCCGAGCGTATAGCCGGCAAGCTCCTGCGCGATCTGCATGACCTGTTCCTGGTAGACGATGACGCCTTGCGTTTCGGCCACCAGATGATCGATCTTCGGGTGGATCGAGGTCTTTTCTTCCTCGCCATGCTTGCGCGCATTGTAAGTCGGGATGTTCTCCATCGGCCCCGGCCGGTAGAGCGCAACCAATGCGATGATGTCCTCGATGCGGTCAGGCCGCATGCCGATCAGCGCCTTGCGCATGCCCGCACTTTCCACCTGGAACACGCCGACGACCTCGCCGCGAGACAGCATGTCGTAAGTCGGCTTGTCGTCGAGCGGGATAGCCGCGAGATCGATGTCGATCCCCCTGCGGCACACGAGCTTCACGGCGCGGTCCAGAACCGTCAGTGTCTTCAGGCCAAGGAAGTCGAATTTCACCAGCCCGGCGTCTTCGACCTTCTTCATATTGAACTGCGTGACCGGCATGTCGGAGCGCGGGTCGCGATACATTGGCACGAGTTCCGACAAGGGCCGATCGCCGATCACGATGCCCGCCGCATGGGTCGAGGCGTGCCGGAAGAGACCTTCAAGCTTCTGCGCGATCTCCAGCAGCGTGTTGACGATCGGCTCCTTCTCGGCCTCCGCCGCAAAACGCGGCTCGTTGGCGATCGCGTCGGCCAGCTTCACCGGATTGGCCGGGTTCTGCGGCACCATCTTGGTCAGGCGATCGACCTGGCCATAGGGCATCTGCAGCACGCGGCCGACGTCGCGCAGCACGGCGCGCGCCTGCAGCGTTCCGAACGTGATAATCTGCGCGACCTGATCGCGGCCGTACTTCTCCTGCACGTAGCGGATGACCTCGTCGCGGCGGTCCTGGCAGAAGTCGATGTCGAAGTCGGGCATCGACACGCGGTCCGGGTTGAGGAAACGCTCAAACAGCAGAGAGAAGCGCAGCGGATCGACGTCCGTGATCGTCAGCGCATAGGCAACAAGCGAGCCCGCGCCCGATCCGCGACCCGGACCGACCGGAATATCGCGCGCCTTCGCCCATTTGATGAAGTCGGCAACGATCAGGAAGTAGCCGGGATACTTCATGCGCTCAATGATGCCGAGCTCATAATCGAGACGTTCGCGATATTGCTCTGCCGTGTAACCCTCGGTTACGCCATGCTTGGCGATACGCTCCTGAAGGCCCTGGTGTGCCTGCCGGCGCAATTCGTCCGACTCCGCCGTCTCCGTGTCGCCTTCCCGCGCGGCGGTGAAGCGTGGCAGGATCGGCGCGCGGTTCTTCGGAAAGAACGAACAACGCTGTGCGATTTCGATCGTATTGTCGAGCGCTTCCGGCAGGTCGGCGAACAATGCCGCCATTTCCGCCTGGCTCCTGAGGTAGTTGTCCGGCGTGAGACGGCGGCGCTTGTCTTCGGCGATGACCGAGCCTTCGGCGATTGCAATTAGCGCGTCATGCGCGTCGAAATCATCCCGGGCGTGGAAGAAAGCCTCGTTGGTCGCGACCAGTGGCAGGTCGTGCCGGTAGGCAAGTTCGACAGTCTCCGCCTCGACGTTCTTGTCATAACCGCCAAGCCGCTCGAGCTCGACATAGAGCCGGTTGCCGAAAATGCGCTTCAGATCGAGCAGCCTCTCTTCGGCGATGTCCGGAGCACCCTCCCTGATCGCACGGCCGATCGGTCCACGCGGACCACCAGTCAGGCAGATGATGCCACTTGCGTTTGCCTCCAGCCTGCCGAGCGGCAGTTGGATGGGGTCGCCGGGATGCGACTCCAGATAGGCGGAACTGACCAGCCGGACGAGGTTTCCGTAGCCGGCTTCGTTCGCCGCGATCAGCACGACCGGGTATAGCGCCGGAGCTGGTTTTTTCTGCAAAGACTTCGGCCCGCCATCGTCTCGCGGCGCGAAAAAAAGGTCCACCTGGCAGGCGATGATGGGCTGGACGCCCTCCTTCGCCGCTTTTTGCGCGAATTCGAGCGCGCCGAAGAGGTTGTTCGTGTCAGCGACCGCGATCGCCGGCGCGCCATCGGCGACCGCGTGATCGACGATCTTCGGCAATTGCAGGGCGCCTTCCAGCAGCGAATAGGCCGAATGGACCCGCAGATGGATGAACGGCCGCGCCACAACAGGCGGGTTCTTCAGCTCTGCAGCGGCACGCCGCAGAGGATCGCGAATGTAGGTGTCGGAGGCCATTCGGCCAGCATATGGGATTCGCGGCGGCGCTGCGACAAGCCTTTGCCGCCAACCCACAGCTCTGTCAGTTGACAGCGCTCGCCGTCAGGATGCCCGCGACCAGGCCGGCCAACGCATCGGGCCGCTCGGCAATCGCCGCAGCGCCGGCGTTTTCCAACTCTGTGCGGTCACCAAACCCCCAGAGCACGCCGATCGCCTTCATGCCGTTCTTCTGCGCGCCGACAACATCGTGCAGCCGGTCACCGATCATCACGCTCTTGGCCGGATCGAGGCGTTCGGTTTTGACAATGTGTGCGATCAGCTCACCCTTGTCGGCGCGGCTCCCATCGAGTTGTGAGCCGTATATCTCGTCGAAAAACGGCGCGAGCCCGAAATGCTCGACAATCTCCCGGGAGTAGGTTTCGAGCTTGGAGGTCGCGACGGCGAGGAAATAGCCGGCATCGGCCAGCGACGCGACCGCCTCGACAATGCCCGGGATCAGTTCGTTCTCGAATTTGCCGACGTCCGCATATCGCGCGCGGTAGAGCCGCAGGCATTCCGCCGAGAGAGCTGCATCGTCGCTTGCCAGCAGCTTCGGAAACGTGACCTGCAAGGGTGGACCGATATAGGCCCGAAGCGATTCCGCTTCAGGCACGGGATAGCCGAGCGTCTGCAACGCATACTGTATCGAGCGCGAAATGCCGAGGAACGGGTTGGTCAGCGTGCCATCGAGATCGAACAGGACTGCCGGCCGATCCGGCTTGGCCGGCATCATGCGAACTCCATGATCACCGCGTCCACCGCCAGGCTGTCGCCCGGACGCGCGTTGATTTTCGCGACCGACACGTCCCGTTCGGCACGCAGCACGTTTTCCATTTTCATTGCCTCGACCACGGCAAGCGTCTCGCCGGCCTTCACGTCCTGACCGGCCACCACCGCGATGGAGACGACGAGCCCCGGCATCGGGCAGAGCAGCATCTTCGACGTGTCCGGCGGCACTTTTACCGGCATCAGCCGCTCATAGGCCGCAGTCTTTGGCAGCATCGCGCGGGCTTCGACCGCCATGCCTTTCCAGGCGATGCGCACGCCATTCCGGGAGGGCCGGACCTGCGCCGTGACCGGGTGGCCGCCGACGCTGCCGCGCCAGACGATCTCGCCGGGCCGCCAGTCGAACGAAACGGGCAAGCTCTCCACGCCTTCGAGAACCAACTCAAGAGTGGACGTGGAGTCGCCCTTGATCAGGATCGGCAGGTAATCGTCGCCGACCTTGGCCACCCATTCGCGTTTCAGCCGGCCGGAATGCGGCGCCAAACGTCCACCGAGACGATCGAGCCGGTCCTTGCGAAGAAGTTCAACAGATAGCGCGATCGCTGCAAGCACGCGCCTGTCGTCGATGCTTGGGACGATCGGCGCAAAACCGTCGGGATATTCTTCCGCGATAAATCCAGTCGAGAGCCGCCCTTCCCGCCAGCGCGGATGCTGCATCAGTGCCGAAAGGAACGGAATGTTGTGTTCGATGCCGTCGACGACAAAGGCGTCGAGTGCGTCCGACATTGCGTCAATCGCTTCCAGCCGCGTCGGCGCCCAGGTGCAGAGCTTTGCGACCATCGGGTCGTAAAACATCGATATCTCGGAGCCTTCGGTGACGCCGGTGTCGTTGCGAACAAGCATATCGCCGGTCTTGCCCTCCACCGGCGGCCTGTAGCGTGTCAGCCGGCCGATCGAGGGCAGGAAATTGCGGTACGGGTCCTCGGCGTAAAGCCGGCTCTCCACCGCCCAACCGTTCAGCTTGATATCGGCTTGCGCGATCGAAAGCCTCTCGCCGGCCGCCACGCGGATCATCTGCTCGACCAGATCGATGCCGGTGATGAGTTCCGTTACCGGATGCTCGACCTGCAGCCGCGTGTTCATCTCGAGAAAATAGAAGTTCTTGTCCTTGTCGACGATGAACTCGACCGTGCCGGCGCTCTGATAGTCGACAGCCTTGGCCAGCGCGACGGCCTGCTCGCCCATGGCGCGGCGCGTCTTCTCGTCCAGAAACGGCGATGGCGCCTCCTCGACGACCTTCTGGTTACGGCGCTGGATCGAACATTCGCGCTCGCCGAGGTAAAGTGTGTTGCCATGTGCATCGCCGAGCACCTGGATCTCGATGTGGCGCGGCTCGACCACGAATTTTTCAATGAAGACGCGGTCGTCGCCGAACGAGTTCTTCGCCTCCGAGCGCGCCCGGTCGAAACCGTCGCGAACCTCGGCCTCCGACCAGGCGATGCGCATGCCCTTGCCACCACCGCCGGCGGAAGCCTTGATCATGACGGGGTAACCGATCTCGCCTGCGATCTTTTCCGCATGATCGGCGTCTTCGATGACGCCAAGGAAGCCCGGCACTGTGTTGACCTTCGCGGCGTTGGCGAATTTCTTGGACTCGATCTTGTCGCCCATCGCCTCGATCGCCCTTGGCTTGGGGCCGATGAAGACGACCCCTTGCTTCTCAAGCGCTGCGCAGAACGAGGCGCGCTCGGACAGGAAGCCGTAGCCGGGATGAACCGCCTCGGCGCCGATGTCCTTGCAAGCAGCAATGATCTTGTCGGCGACGAGGTAGCTTTGCGCTGCCGGAGGCGGACCGATGTGCACCGCCTCGTCGGCCATTTCGACGTGCACCGCGTCGCGATCTGCGTCGGAATAGACCGCTACCGTCGCGATGCCCATCTTCTTCGCCGTCTTGATGACGCGGCAGGCGATCTCGCCACGGTTGGCGATCAGGATTTTCTTAAACATTCCGATGCGATTTCCCTCTTCGCCTGAACCTTTTATGGGCTACCCACGGACGGTCAAGGGCGCGATCCTCGTAAACCGGCTGTGCGTCTCCTGGTCAAATCGATTTTGGACGTCGATCGGGTTGATCGGTCTGCCAAAACCTGAAATCGTAAGGTTCCTCAGGAGGACATCAGGCATGAAGACACGCGCCGCCGTTGCCGTGGCCGCCGGCAAGCCGCTGGAGATCATGGAGGTCGACCTCGAAGGGCCGAAAGCCGGCGAGGTGCTGGTCGAGGTGAAGGCAACCGGCATCTGCCACACAGACGAGTTCACCTTGTCGGGCGCGGATCCTGAAGGGCTGTTCCCGGCAATCCTGGGGCACGAAGGCGCAGGTGTGGTCGTCGATGTCGGACCGGGCGTGACGAGCGTCAAGAAGGGCGATCACGTCATCCCGCTCTACACACCCGAATGCCGGCAGTGCCCGTCCTGCCTGTCGCGCAAGACCAATCTCTGCACCGCGATCCGCGCCACGCAGGGCCAGGGCTTCATGCCGGACGGCACCAGCCGTTTCTCGATCGGCAAGGACAAGATCTTCCACTATATGGGTTGCTCGACCTTTTCGAATTTCACCGTGCTGCCCGAGATCGCGCTGGCGAAGGTGCGCTCCGATGCGCCGTTCGATACGATCTGCTACATCGGCTGCGGCGTCACGACAGGTGTCGGTGCCGTGCTCAACACCGCCAATGTGGAAGCCGGCGCCACGGCCGTCGTGTTCGGCCTCGGCGGTATCGGCTTGAACGTCATCCAGGGCTTGAGGCTTTCTGGCGCCGACATGATCATCGGCGTTGACGTCAACAACGACAAGAAGCCGTGGGGCGAGAAATTCGGCATGACGCATTTCGTCAATCCGAAGGAGATCGACGGCGACATCGTCCCGCATCTGGTCAACATGACCAAGCGCGGCGCTGACCAGATCGGCGGTGCGGACTATACCTTCGACTGCACCGGCAATGTGAAGGTCATGCGCCAAGCACTGGAAGCGTCGCATCGGGGCTGGGGCCAGTCGATCATAATTGGCGTTGCCGGCGCCGGCCAGGAGATCGCCACGCGCCCGTTCCAACTGGTCACCGGCCGCGTCTGGAAGGGCACGGCCTTCGGCGGCGCGAGGGGCCGTACCGACGTACCAAAAATCGTCGACTGGTATATGGACGGCAAAATCCAGATCGATCCGATGATCACCCACAAACTGACGCTCGACGAGATCAATAAAGGGTTTGACCTCATGCATGAGGGCAAATCGATCCGCAGCGTCGTGGTGTACTGACAGGCAACAAGAACAAATCAGGAGGGACGAGGCATGGCTGACTCACTGCACCCGAACATCGACAAGGGACTTCCAAAGAAGAAGGCGAAATTCGCCGGCGGCACATTGGTATGCGCCTGCGTCACCAATCCGGTGACCGCCGAGATAAAGGGACAGGTTGCTCACAATCACGCGTGCGGCTGCACCAAATGCTGGAAGCCGAAGGGCGCGATGTTCTCGGTCGTTGCCGTCGTGCCGACGGAAAACGTCACCGTCACCGCCAACAAGAGCAAGCTCAAGGTCGTCGATCCCAAAGCGCTGATCCAGCGCCACGCCTGCCGCGCCTGCGGTGTGCACATGTACGGCCCGGTCGAGCGCGAACACGCGTTCCAGGGCCTGTCCTTCATCCATCCCGAGCGTTTCCAGCAACCAGGCTGGGCGCCGCCGGGTTTCGCCGCCTTCGTGTCGTCGATCATCGAGTCTGGTGTCGCTCCGGCGAAGATGAAGAGCGTGCGGACCAGGCTGAAAAACAAGGGCCTGGAGCCCTATGATTGCCTGAACCCTGCCCTGATGGATGTGCTCGCGACCTTCGCGGCCAAGAAGTCCGGCGCTCTGCCGGCGTGACCGACCGCGGCCGGATCACCTTCATCCGGCCGCTTCCCTTTCGAGGACCCGCGCATGCTGTTTCCACCGACAATCGCAGGCAGCCTGCCAAAGCCCGGTTGGCTTGCGGAGACGGAAAAGCTCTGGCCGAAATGGCTGCTGGAAGGTGATGCGCTGGCGCAGGCCAAACGCGACGCTGCACTTCTCTGGATCAAGGAAGAAGAGAACGCCGGCATCGAGACGGTGTCGGACGGCGAACAATTCCGCACCCATTTCGTCCATGGCTTTCTGGAAACGGTCGAGGGCATCGACTGGGACCTGAAGACCAAGATGGGAATCCGCAACAACCGGTACGTCGTGGACGTGCCGACTGTCACTGGCAGGCTCAAACGCAGCCGTCCCGTCCATCGCGACGAGGCGGCCTTCTGCCGGTCGCATACGAAGAAGCGGCTGAAATGGACCCTGCCCGGCCCGATGACCATCTGCGACACGCTGGCCGACGGCCATTTTGGCAAGCGCGCCGACATGGCGATGGCGTTCGCCGACATTCTGAACGAGGAGGCGCGTGAGCTCGAAGCGGTCGGCGTCGACGTGGTGCAGTTCGATGAGCCGGCCTTCAACGTCTTCATGGACGATGTCAAGGAGTGGGGTATCGCCGCGCTCGAACGCGCCGCGGCAGGCCTGAAATGCACGACAGCCGTGCACATCTGCTACGGCTACGGCATCGAAGCCAATCTGAAATGGAAAGAGACGCTCGGTGCCGAGTGGCGGCAATATGAGGAGATATTTCCGGCGATCAACGCCTCGTCGATCACGGAAGTGTCGCTGGAATGCGCCGCCTCGCATGTACCAGTGTCGATGATCGGCCTGCTCCCCGACAAGCAGCTTCTGGTTGGCGTCATCGACGTCGCCTCGAACAAGATCGAGAGCGCTGAACAGGTGGCAGCCACCATCGACGAGGCGCTCAAACATGCTGACGCCGCTCGCGTCCAGCCCTGCACCAATTGCGGCATGGCTCCATTGTCGCGCGCTGTTGCCGTTGGCAAGTTGCAAGCGCTGGGGAACGGCGCGGCGCTGGCGCGCAAGCGGCATACGCTGTAGGACATCGGGCGCATGTCGAGCGCCCTCCCTATCCTTTATGTCGATGCCGACGCGTGTCCGGTGAAGGCTGAGGTCGTGAAGGTCGCCGAGCGTTTCGGCCTTGTCGTGACCTTTGTGTCGAACGGCAGCCTTCGACCCTCGCGTGACCCGATGATCCGCAATGTCGTCGTCTCGAAAGGCTTTGACGCGGCCGACAACTGGATTGCCGAGACCGTCAAGCCGAATGATATTGTCATCACCGCCGACGTGCCGCTGGCCAAGCGCTGTGTGGCTGCGCAAGCGCACGTTATCGGTCCGACCGGCAGAGTGTTCACGCCGGAGACAATTGGCATGGCCGTCGCCATGCGTGATCTCGGCCAGCACCTGCGCGAAACCGGAGAGAGCAAGGGTTACAATGCCGCATTCAGTCCTGCCGATCGCTCGCGCTTCCTGTCCGAGCTTGACCGTATCTGCCGCCGCGCACTGAACGCCGCGAAAGCGGACCAGCGGGATGAGACGGCGCCGTGACATTTCATTATCTGCGCCATCGTTCCTTTTTCATCGCGGCCGCCGCCGGCGCTGCCGTTCTCGTGCTCGCGCTCCTGCTTGGCTGGCTGCTGCCCCATACGCTCGGTGCGAACACATTCTTCCTGGCCTATAGCGCGCTTATCCTCGCCGAAATGCGCGGCATGACGCCTGCCTATCTGAAGCACAATGCGCGCGATGCCGACCTGCCGGTATTCCTGATTTTCCTGATAACTCTCGCCATTGTCGGCGCCGCGCTTGTCAGTCTCTTCGAGCTGATCAATGCGAGTTCGGAACGCAGAAGCATCGAGCTGTTCTTTGCGATGCTGTCGGTTCCGCTCGGCTGGTTTACCATCCAGGCAATGGCGGCGATGCATTATGCGCATCTCTACTGGTCAAGCGACGGTACGGGCAACGACACCGGCTCGGGCCTGGATTTTCCCGGCGATGCGGAACCTGGCGGCCACGACTTCCTGTACTTCGCCGCGACGATCGGCATGACAGCGCAAACCGCCGACGTTGCGATCACGACGACCGCGATGCGGCGCGCCATGCTGGTTCACGCGATCGTGTCTTTCTTCTTCAATGCCGTCATCCTTGCGGCTGCCGTCAACATCGTGGTCACGCTACGCAACTGAAAATTTGCGCACTCCTGAAACAGAACACCTGCCTGCGCCGTATTAGCTAGTGCCGCACGACGTCCTGGCGGCGCAGGAGAAACCCATGACCGCCGAGAATACGGACGGCGCGGCCAATCGTGCCGCGACGACAGGGCCGCTTATTTACCGTCAGTCCGGATGGACGCGTATTACGCACTGGCTCTGGGCGATCAGCCTGTTCTTCCTGCTACTCTCGGGCCTGCAGATATTCAACGCGCATCCGGCGCTCTATCTCGGCCACCAGTCGGGTTTTCAGTTCGAGAACCACGTGCTGGTCGTCAGCGCCGAGGAGACGAGCGAAGGTCCGCGCGGCTATACGGAAATTTTTGGCAGCAAGTTTGATACGACCGGTGTATTCGGACTGTCCGGCGATCAGGCCCGGCCCGAGGTGCGCGCCTTTCCGGCCTGGGCGACGATACCCTCCGGCCAGGATCTCGCCACCGGTCGTGTGGTGCATTTCTTCTTCGCATGGCTGCTCGTTGGAACGCTGGTGGTCTGGCTGCTGGCCAGCCTCTTCAACGGCCATCTGCGCCGCGATCTTGCGCCGCGTGCCGAAGACATCCGCAATTTGCCGCGCGACGTGATCGACCACGTCAAGCTCAGGTTCCACCATACCGGCCGCTACAACACGCTGCAGAAGTTCGCCTATGCCGGCGTGTTGTTCGTGCTCTTCCCGCTGATGATCCTGACCGGTCTCGCGATGTCGCCCGGCGCCAACGCGATGATGCCGTGGATTCCCGAGCTTTTCGGCGGCCGACAGACAGCCCGCACGATCCATTTCGTCGCCATGCTACTGCTGGTCGGGTTTTTCGTTATTCACATCGTGATGATCCTGGCGGCCGGCCCGCTCAACGAACTGCGATCGATCGTCACCGGCTGGTATCGGACAGACCCACCGGCGAACGAGAACGAGAGGCACTGATCATGAAAACGTTCGAGATCAACCGCCGCAAGTTTCTCACCACCGCATCAGTTGGCGCATCCGGGTTGCTGCTTTCCGGTTGCGATGCGTTCGACTTCCTCTCCGACAGCGACAATGGCGTGCGCAACGTGCTTGAAGGCGCAAACGTTCTCACCCACCGTGCGCATCGCCTGCTTCTGGGAGTGAATACGCTGGCGCCGGAATTCTCCGAGAGCGACATCCGCCAGCCGCAACGCCCGAACGGCGTCACCAAACCAGCGGATGCATATTACGAGAAGCTGCTCGCCAGCGATTTTCGCGACTGGCGGCTTGAGATCGCAGGTCTGGTCGAGCGGCCGCTGTCCTTGTCGCGCGAGCAGTTGATGAACATGCCCTCGCGCACCCAGATAACCCGGCACGATTGCGTCGAGGGCTGGAGCTGCATCGCCAAATGGACCGGCACGCCGCTGGCGCTCGTGCTCGACGAGGCAAAACCGAAGATCGAAGCGCGTTACGCCGTGTTCCATTGCCTCGACACGATCGAGCGGAGCCTCGCCGGCGAAGTGAAATATTACGGCTCGATCGACCTGGTCGACGCTTATCATCCGCAGACGATCCTGGCCTACGGCCTGAATGGAAGTCCACTGCCGGTCGAGAACGGCGCGCCGGTGCGAGTTCGCGTGGAGCGGCAGCTTGGCTACAAGATGCCGAAATATCTCTACAAGATCGAACTGGTCGACAGCTTCGCTGCCATGGGGCTCGGCCAAGGCGGTTATTGGGAAGATCGCGGCTACGACTGGTTCGGGGGGATTTAAGTTCCGGGCAAACGATCATCTGTGAGGGGTGGTGACAAGCCGCCGAGCCTCGGCTAGTGTCCGCCCGTCGCGGATTCCCGCAAGGGAGTTCGACCGGTTCGCGGGAGAGAGCAGCGACGCTGCCGCCGAAGGGGAAATCGCCCGAAATCTCTCAGGCAAAAGAACCGCAACCGGGTAAGACGCTCTGGAAAGTCGGGGGAGACCCCGCGCCGAAGGTGTAAGGTGCCCTGACAGAGTTCCGGGGTGCCAAGTCTCTCAGGCTTCAGACAGAGGGGCACGGAATGGGCTGCTTCGGCGGCCGTTTGCGTGCTTTTCTGGAGAAGTCATGACCGGCGACAATCTGAAACGCCTCCCACTGGAAGATTTGCATCAGGCCGCTGGCGCCAAGTTTGGCGGGTTTGCCGGCTGGTCGATGCCGTTGACCTATCCGCTCGGCGTGATGAAGGAGCACCTTCACACGCGCGAACATGCCGGCCTGTTCGACATCTCGCACATGAAGCTGTTCGAGGTGTCCGGGCCAGGCGCGATCGGCCTGCTCGACAAGGCCTGTCCGCTCGACGCCGCGGCACTCGAAACGTCGCAGTCCAAATACACCTTTCTCCTGACCGAGCAGGCGGGGATCATCGACGATTTGATCGTCACACGGCTCGGGACCGACCGTTTCATGGTCGTGGCCAATGCCGGAAACGCCGCCCTGGACGAAGCACATCTCAAGGCGCTTGCTGCGGCCTTTGATGTGTGTGTTGAGCCGCTCGATCGCGTCTTCCTCGCAATCCAGGGGCCGGACGCATGGGCGGCCCTTTCGCGCGCCGGCATCGAGACTGGCACGCTGACCTTCATGCATGGCATCGAGCCGAAGCCGAACTGGTTCATGAGCCGTTCGGGCTATACCGGCGAGGACGGATTCGAGCTCGGCCTGCCGGAAAAAGACGCGCGCGACCTCGTCGCCAAGCTGCTTGCCGACGAGCGCGTGCAGTGGATCGGTCTCGCCGCCCGTGACAGTCTGCGGCTTGAGGCCGGTTTGTGCCTGCACGGCAACGACATCACGGAAGAGACGAACCCCGCAAGCGCCGGCCTGATGTGGGCAATCCCGAAGGATGTGCGCGCAAACGGCTCATTCGTCGGCGCGGATGCGCTGCGCGCAATCCTGGCGAAAGGGCCTGCGGACAAACGCGTCGGCCTGAAACCGGAGGGACGCCAGCCGGTGCGCGGTGGCGCGGCGCTGACCGACGAGAGTGGCAAGACGGTTGGCCGCGTCACCTCCGGCGGCTTCGGGCCGTCGGCCAATCACCCCGTCGCCATGGGCTACGTTTCGACCGACCTAGTAAAGCCCGGCACGCGTGTCTTTGCCGACGTGCGCGGCGCCAAACTTCCCGTTGACGTCGCCGCCCTTCCCTTCTCACCACACCGCTACCGCAAAGGATGATCTGATGGCCAAGACCTATTTCACCCAGGACCACGAGTGGATCCGCGTCGATGGCGGCGTCGCGACCGTCGGCATCACGAACTACGCGCAGGAGCAGCTCGGCGATCTCGTCTTCGTCGAGCTGCCGGAGACCGGAAAGCAGATGAAGAAAGGCGACACGGCGGTCGTCGTGGAGTCCGTCAAGGCCGCTTCCGACGTCTACGCACCCGTAGATGGCGAAATCGTCGAGGCGAATTCGGCGCTCTCGTCCGATCCGGCACTCGTCAACTCGTCGCCGGCCGGCGACGGCTGGCTCTGGAAGATGAAACTCGCCGATGAAAACCAACTCGCCGGCCTGATGGATGAAGCTGCCTACGAAAAAATGGTCGGCTAAGGATTTTCGACATGACCGATAGCATTGCCACTTTCGCCAGCCGTCACATTGGCCCGAACCAGGCCGATGTGCGCG
>DATJTE010000237.1:0-8651 GCA_035503715.1 Rhizobiaceae bacterium
AGAACGCTGGATATGTCGGGTTCGAGGAATGTTTCGAGGAAATCCTGCAGGCGAATCAAGCGCACTTCACGGCGTTGCTTCAAACGCTCCGGGGGCTCGATTTTCCAATGGCCGAAATGGTGCGGACGATGGCCGGGCACCAGCTCCGGGCGCTGTCGTTTTCCAGTGATTTCCGCGTGTAGGGCCACAGAAACGGCTTATTGCCTCCCGCCCCCGGTTTTGGCATACGTCCCGGCACCCTTGAAGCGGTAGGTCTAAGTCCGGCCGGCCATGGGGATCGGCGGCTTTTTCAGCGCCGACGGGCAAACCGCATAAGGAAACCATCCAATGAGCCTCGAGCTAGAACTCGTCTTGGGTGCGGCGGTACTCGCGCTTCTGTATGGCGCGTGGACCATCCGCTCCGTCTTATCCATGAGCGCAGGCAATGCGCGCATGCAGGAAATCGCCGCCGCGATTCAGGAAGGCGCGCGCGCCTACCTGAACCGCCAGTACATGACCATCGCCATCGCCGGCGTCGTGATCTTCGCACTCGCCTGGTACTTCCTTGGCTGGCAGGAAGCTGTCGGCTATCTGATCGGTGCGGCGCTATCGGGCGCTGCCGGATACATCGGCATGAACGTGTCGGTGCGTGCGAACGTCCGCACCGCGGAAGCGGCGCGTCAGGGTCTGGCGCAGGGTCTCTCGGTTGCGTTCCGCTCGGGCGCGGTGACGGGCATGCTCGTCGTCGGCCTCGGCCTGATCGGCGTTGCCGGTTACTACGCCGCGCTGATCGGACCGATGCATCTCGACGCCAACGATCCGGCTCAGGGCCGCGTGATCGTGGACTCGCTGGTCGCCCTCGGCTTCGGCGCCTCGCTGATCTCCATCTTCGCCCGTCTCGGCGGCGGCATCTTCACCAAGGGTGCGGACGTCGGCGGCGACATGGTCGGCAAGGTTGAAGCCGGTATCCCGGAAGACGACCCGCGTAACCCGGCGACGATCGCCGACAACGTGGGCGACAACGTCGGCGACTGCGCCGGCATGGCGGCCGACCTGTTCGAGACCTTCGCGGTGACGACCGTCGCCACGATGGTTCTGGCCTCGATCTACTTCGTCGGTTCACTGAAGAGCGCGCTGATGCTCTATCCGCTCGCGATCTCGGGCATGTGCATCATCACCTCGATCATCGGCACGTTCTTCGTGCAGTTGGGCAAGTCGAACAACATCATGGGCGCGCTCTACAAGGGCGTGATCGCAACTGGCGTTCTCTCGCTCATCGGACTGTGGCCGCTGACCGAATGGATCATCCCGGGCGGCATCCACGGTGCGATCACGACCAGCAGCGGTCTCGAGTTCACCGGCATGACGCTGTTTGAATGCGGCGTCGTCGGTCTCGTTGTCACCGGCCTCCTGATCTGGATCACCGAGTACTACACCGGCACGGGCTATCGCCCGGTGCAGGCGGTTGCGAAGGCGTCCGTGACGGGTCACGGCACCAACGTCATCCAGGGCCTCGCGGTCTCGATGGAGTCCACGGCGCTTCCGGCGCTCGTGATCTGCGCGGGTATCGTTGTGACCTTCAAGCTGGCCGGCCTCTTCGGTATCGCAATTGCGGTTTCGACGATGCTCTCGCTGGCAGGCATGATCGTGGCGCTCGACGCGTTTGGTCCGGTGACGGACAACGCCGGCGGCATCGCGGAAATGTCGGGTCTGGAAGGCGACGTGCGCAAGACGACGGACGCGCTCGACGCGGTCGGCAACACGACGAAGGCGGTCACCAAGGGCTACGCGATCGGTTCGGCCGGTCTCGGCGCACTGGTGCTCTTCGCGGCGTATACGGAGGATCTGAAGTACTTCATCGCCAACAGCGACACGTACCACTACTTCTCCGGCCTCGAAGTGCCCGCGTTCTCGCTCGCCGATCCGTGGGTGGTTGTCGGACTTCTGTTCGGCGGTCTTCTGCCGTTCCTGTTCGGCGGTATCGCTATGACGGCTGTCGGTCGCGCCGCGAGCGCGGTGGTGGAAGAAGTCCGCCGCCAGTTCAAGGCGATGCCCGGCATCATGACCGGCACGCAGAAGCCGGACTACGGCCGCGCGGTGGACATGCTCACCAAGGCCGCGATCCGCGAGATGGTCATTCCGTCGCTGCTTCCGGTGCTTTCGCCGATCGTCTTGTTCGTCATCGTGTTGTTCGTTGACGGCAAGATCGAAGCGTTCAACGCGCTGGGCGCGATGCTCCTCGGCGTGATCGTGACCGGTCTCTACGTCGCCATCTCGATGACCTCGGGCGGTGGTGCGTGGGACAACGCGAAGAAGTACATCGAAGACGGCCATTTCGGTGGCAAAGGCTCCGACGCCCACAAGGCGGCAGTGACCGGCGATACCGTCGGCGATCCCTACAAGGACACCGCCGGCCCGGCCGTCAACCCGATGATCAAGATCACGAACATCGTGGCGCTGCTGTTGCTCGCCATGCTGGCGCACGCGTTCTGATCTGAAGGCCTGAAAATGAAAAAGGCGCGTCGGGAAACCGGCGCGCTTTTTTCGCTATCAGGGGTAACCGCCGCCGCCAGGCCCAGGAGGTCCACCGCCACCGCCCGGGTTGGTATTGCCGGTGTTGTTTATCGGCACGCCGGGTGTTGCGTTGAAGAGCTGCTGGAGGAAGGTCATTTCGCGTCCGCGCGTCGGCGTCTCGCGAGTCTCGAACGCCACCACATGGCCGTCCTGGAGCGTGAAATGCTTAAGCTCCGTGACCTTACCGGTCTTGTCGAAATAGATCGCGAGGATCGCGCGGGATTCAACGGTCGGATGGAAGAACGCGACTTGCTTCTCGACGCTTGAGATGTAGTACCAAGCATCCGAGGTGAAGGTGGCTTCCGTAGAGGGATACCCGAGGCGCTGCTGAATGGTGGTCTTGGTGTCGTTGTCGGGATCTATGCTGGCCTCGACATCGAGGTCCTGCAGATAGCCGCGCTGGCTGATCACCGGCGTGCAGGCGCTGAGCAGCGCCGAAGCGAGTAGAAAAGCAATACGTCTCATAAATCGTGTCCCAAGCCTTGCGAGCAGGCCCAATGTGCTAACCTCAGGGGCGGATCGTTGCAAGCCGTTCCAGTCATGGGATTTTCTTAATGTTGCACCTTTTGGGCAGATCGGCGGGCCGGAAACAGACCGTCCGCCAGCTTTACGCGACCACGGTAGCGCGTGCCCGCGAGCCCGTATTCTTTACCAAGCTTGGAGTTCCCGACACCATCGACGGGCGTTTCGACCTCCTGGCACTGCATGCCTGGATGGTTTTGGACCGGCTCCGTGAAGCGAAGCTTCCGGACCTTTCGCAAGCCTTCATCGATACCGTCTTCATCGGTTTCGACGAAGGGCTGCGCGACCTGGGAGCGGGGGACATGGGCATGGGGCGGCGCATGAAGAAACTCGCCGACGCTTTCTATGGACGGATGAGTTCCTATGAGGGGAGCGAAAGTATCCAGACGATGAGCGAATCCCTCCTTCGCAATCTCTATCGCGGCGCAGGCGATGTGCAGAGCGCAGCCATCGTCGCGCGTTACGTCGATAGCGCGCGCGCCCATGTGGCGCAGAGCGATATTGCGGCGGGCGAGCTGGATTTCGGGCCCTTGCCATGAGCGACACGGAATTTCCGATCACGAAGCTATACGAACTCGGGCGCATGTCTCAGGCTGGCGATGAAGTGACGCTCGCGCCGACAGCAGACGAACGCGCCCGGATTGCGCGATGGGCGGATGTTCAGGCGGTCAATTCGTTCGCCGCGAAGATCGACATGCAGAAGATTTCGCACACCCGTTTCAAACTGGACGTCACGCTTGATGCCGATATCGTACAGGCTTGTGTGGTAACGCTCGAACCGGTTCACGCGCACATCACACGCAAATTCATCCGCGAATTGCTCCTGACCCAGGCGCCGCAACATGCGGTGAAAGAGATTGAGTTGACCCCGGTCGACGATGACGGCCGCGAGGAAATCGAGAGCCTCCGCTACGACCTCGCCGTTCCCGTTCTGGAAGAATTCGCCCTCGCCATTGACCCTTACCCAAGGGCTCCCGGCGTCTCGTTCGAGGCGCCCGCGGACGCGGCGGATTCGGCCGATCACCCGTTCGCGGCCCTCAAAAGCCTGAAAAATAGGTCGTAAATGGCGGAAAAGCTGGGTTTTTCTGGCTTGAATCCCGAAACGGTTTCCTGTTCACTCCGCGCCTTGTTTTGCCCGCCCCCGCCGTTGGCTTTGCGCGCCCAAAACGCGCTTCGTTCGGATTCGGCCAAGGGGCAATTTGGAGTTTTCCGCCATGGCGGTCCCTAAACGAAAAACCTCTCCGTCGAAGCGGAATATGCGCCGTTCGCACCATGCGCTCACGCCCGCAGCCCATGCCGAATGCCCGAATTGCGGCGAGCAGAAGCGCCCGCATCACGTGTGCGGAAAGTGCGGTCACTACAATGAACGTGAAGTGACGAAGGCCAAAGCCTGACATACTCGGCGGCCGGCGGTCTTAAAAAGGCTCGAGCGAATTGGCCCGCGAACTGACAGTCTCGATCGACGCGATGGGAAGCGATGCCGGACCAGGCATGGTCGTGGCTGCGCTCGCGCGCGCGATCGTGCGCCATCCGGCCGCGAAGTTCATCCTGCATGGCGATGAGACGGCGCTGAAGGCACTGTTCGCCAAGCGCGCCAAACTTCTGGAGCGCGTGACGATCCGCCATGCCGCCGAACAGGTGCGCATGGAAGAGAAGCCTTCGCTGGCGCTACGCCGCGGCCGCAACACCAGTATGTGGCACGCGATAGAATCGGTGAAGAACAAGGAAGCCGAAGTCATCGTCTCCGCCGGCAACACCGGCGCGCTGATGGCGATGTCCATGTTCCAGCTCGGCGTGCTTGATGGCATCTCGCGCCCAGCAATCGCGGCGATCTGGCCGACAAAGCGCGGTCAGAGCATCGTGCTCGACGTCGGCGCCAATATCTCCTGCGACGCGGAACAGCTTGTCGACTTCGCCGTGATGGGCGAAGCGTTCGCGCGTGGCATTCTCGGCCTCGAACGCCCGACGGTCGGATTGCTCAATGTTGGTTCCGAAGATGTGAAGGGCAATGACGCGGTGAAGGGCGCGGCGCACCTGCTGCGCAACACGTCGCTGCCGATGGAGTATGCGGGATTTGTCGAAGGTGATGACATCTCCGAAGGAACCGTCGATGTCGTGGTGACCGACGGGTTCACCGGCAACATCGCGCTCAAGACGGCGGAAGGCACGGCAAAGCTCGTGATCGGCTTCCTGCGGCAGGCCTTGCGCGGCTCGCTGTTCGGCCGCATCGGTGCCGTGATCGCGAGCGGCGCGCTCAAAGCGTTGCGCCGCAAGCTCGATCCCAGCTCATCGACCGGCGGCATCTTTTTGGGCCTCAACGGCGTGGTCGTGAAGAGCCACGGCGGCACGGACGCGATGGGATTTGCTGGCGCTCTCGACATGGCGATCGACATGGCGGACGCCGGGGTGATTGCGCGAATCGTTGCCGACCGCGCCAGCATGGTGCCGATGATCGCCGAGGCTGCCGCTTCGTGATCCGTTCTCACATCATCGGGTGCGGCGCGTATCTGCCGGAAAACATCGTCACCAACGAAGAACTGTCCAAGCGCGTCGACACGAGCGACGAGTGGATCCGCGAGCGCACCGGCATCCGTGAACGCCGCATCGCGCCGGAGGGGGTGAATACGTCGCATCTGGGTGTCGAGGCATCTCGCCGCGCGCTCGCCGATGCGGGCATTGATGCCGGCGAGCTCGACCTCATCATCTGCGCGACGACAACGCCCGATGAAACCTTCCCGGCGGTCGCCGCCACGATCCAGTCGCGTCTTGGCATGGTGGGCGGCGCAGCATTCGACGTACAGGCCGTTTGTTCAGGTTTCATCTACGGTCTTGCCGTCGCCGACAATTTCATCAAAGCAGGGCAGGCGAAAACCGTTCTACTCGTCGGCGCCGAGACGATGTCGCGGCTGCTGGACTGGACCGATCGCACGACCTGCGTGCTGTTCGGCGATGGCGCCGGCGCGATGGTGCTTCAGGCGCATGAGGGGGCCGGCACGAGCGCCGACCGCGGCGTACTCAACACGATGCTGTATTCGGACGGCCGCTTGCACGATCTGCTCTATGTCGATGGCGGACCGTCCTCGACGCGTACCACCGGTTATCTGCGCATGCGCGGCAAGGAAGTCTTTCGCCATGCCGTCACCAATCTGTCGGCAGCCATCGAGCAATCGGCGACCAAGGCGGGCGTGGCCGTGTCAGATATAGACTGGTTCGTGCCGCATCAGGCTAATCAGCGCATCCTGGACGGCACTGCCAGGAAGCTTGGCGTCTCTGCCGACAAAATGGTCTCGACGGTGGCCGTCCACGGCAACACGTCCTCCGCCTCGGTCCCGCTGGCCGCGATCACGGCGATCGAGGATGGACGGATCAAGCGCGGCGACTTGGTCCTGATGGAGGCCATGGGCGGCGGCTTCACCTGGGGCGCTTCGCTGGTCCGCTGGTAGGTTCACTGTAGGACCACCTCCTATCCCTTTGACGTTGACGGGAAATTCCCTTGCTCGTAACGTCGAGTCGGAAGAGGGGAGTCGCCCGCCAACATGTCCGAGCACACACTCACCCGCGCAGATTTGACCGAGGCCGTGTTCCAGGCTGTGGGCCTGTCGCGTAATGAATCTGCGCAGATGGTCGAAGATATTCTCGAGGAACTTTGCTCCGCTCTCTCGAAGGGCGAGACGGTAAAGCTCTCCTCGTTCGGAACATTCGCGGTGCGCCAGAAATCGCAACGCATGGGCCGAAATCCCAAGACCGGCGACGAAGTGCCGATCGCACCGCGCCGCGTGCTCGTGTTCCGTCCCAGCCATGTGCTCAAGGCCGTGATCAACGGGCAGACGCCTGCTCCGGAAGGTGAAGACTGATGGTGGCGCTCGCGAGCGCGACTGCGCGCGAGAAATCGCCCGAAGCTTTTCGCACGATCAGCGAAGTTGCGGTTGAACTCGACATTCCACAGCACGTGCTGCGCTTCTGGGAAAGCCGCTTCTCACAGGTGCGCCCGATCAAGCGCGCCGGCGGCCGGCGCTACTATCGCCCGGAAGATGTCGATCTGCTGAAGGGCATCCGCGCGCTGCTCTATCGTGAAGGCTACACAATCAAGGGTGCGCAGAAGGTCATGCGCGATCGTGGTTTGCGTTTCGTCGCAGAGCTAGGCCGCGTAAGCACCGTAAAATCGGGTGCATTCTCTCAGGCCACTGTCATCGAGGTTCCGGACGATCAACCGCGCGGCGCGCGTGCGATGCTCGCCGTCGTCGAGCGCGCCCACGAAGAGACTTTTGCCGTCCCGGTAGAAGACGAGGCGTTTGTCGAAGAGCTTGTTGTTGAAGAGGCCGAAGAAGCAGACACGGCGCAAAGCTTCGCAACCGAGGAACGCACAAAGCTCGAAGCGCTGCTCGCCGAGCTTGTGCAGATGAAGTCGCGCCTGCGCGCCGCGATGCCGCAACGCGCAGGCTGATACCTTAGCCGGGGCAGAGGCCCATTTCTGCCGGCGAAACTTTCAGCAATTCGACATCGAAGATCAGCGTCGCGCCGCCTGGAATCGGGCCGCCCGGCGTTCCGGCGTCGCCGTAACCCAGCGTCGACGGAATCGTGAGCTCCCAGCGATCGCCCGGACGCATCATCTGCAGCGCTTCCGTCCAGCCGGGGATCACGCGATTTACAGGGAAGGTAATCGGCGCGCCTGGCTTCGAGGCATCGAACACCTTTCCGTTGATGAACGAGCCCTTGTAGTTGACCGTCGCACAATCGGTCGGACCGGGCTTTGCGCCCTTGCCGGTCTTGATGACGCGGTATTGCAATCCACCGGCAACGACCTTCACGCCCGCCTTCTTGGCATTGGCGGAGAGATAATCGGTCTGCGGATTGGCGATGGCAGCGGTCGTCATCGTCAGGGCCGCGGCAAGCGCGGCTATGCTCAACAGGCGCATGGGATACTCCAGTTTGATGGGAACGGAACTGGAGCGGGTTTCTGCCACAAACCCGTGACAGAGGCGACTCCGGTCAGACCGAGAAGCTCGTCCCGCAGCCGCAGGAGGAGGTGGCGTTCGGGTTGTTGATCTTGAACGCCTGGCCGATCAGGTCGTCGACAAAATCGACCTCGGAGCCTTTGAGGAAATCGAGCGACACCGGATCGATCAGAACCGTCGCGCCGTCGCGTTCGACGACGAGATCGTCGTCCATGCGCGTATCGTCGATGGTGAAATTGTATTGAAAGCCCGAACAGCCGCCGCCCGTCACCGCGATGCGAAGCATTGCGGGCTCCGGTTCGCCTTTCAGGATCGTCACGATGCGCTTTGCGGCGCGCGCGGAAACCGTGACGGGGAGTGCGGTGTCGGTATCCATTCTATCCTTCGGTCGTCGTGTCGGTCTTCGGCATCGAGCAGGTGGTTTTCCCGAATGCGCCGAAGCAATCGATCTTCGGGTTCTTGCCTACATAAACCCGGTAGCGATCGAAGAAGATATAGTCGTCATAGGCGTCGTTTCCAAATAACCCCGTGACCCGTGTGGCCACCGATCCGACCAAGGTTGCATTGTCGGCATAGGATGTGGCGGCTTCGTGCAGCACATCCTTGCTGGGCTTCGTATAG
>DATJTE010000238.1:0-3832 GCA_035503715.1 Rhizobiaceae bacterium
GATCTTGCCCGCCGAGCCCGTGTATTGCCGCGCCACACCGCACGACGCCTTGCCCTGCTTCAAAAAGCCGGTCTCATCGATGACCAGCACTGCGTCTTCATCGGCCAGCGTTTCCAGCGCGTAATCGCGCACCATGTCGCGTAAAGCATCGGCGTCCCAGCGGCCCCGGCCCAGAATCGCCTGCTGGCGCCACGGTCCGGGATCGCCCGCCGCTTCGCCACGCATCCAGCCGGTCTTGCGCGGCTCGTTGCCCAACAGACCGTCCAGAAACTGTCCCGCAGATGCCGCCACGCGCTCCTGCGTGAACAAGGGACGCATCCGCCTCTTCACGTCCCGCAGCGAAGACGCCCACAGTTCCAGCGTCGTCTCAATCGATGCTCCAGCCATCCATGACCCTCCCAATCATGGTGACCCATCGAGTCAGAACTCACCACAAAACGCAACTGTAATGCTAGGGATTGCCTTTCCGCGATGGCTAGAAAACGATCTGCGCTTCGCCAAAGATCCTCTTGAGACGTCGCTCAGGCTTTGCGCACGCATCTTCGAAGAAGTCTGGGATTATGCCGAAACCAAAGGAATTCCGGTTGGCGTAAATGTCGAAAGCGTTTCCATTCGAAAGGACGAGATCGATGCTTCCGTAGAATCGTTTCGGCGGCTGCGGAGGATAAGGAATTCCGAACGATGACGTCCAGCGTCGCTCCGAGGGTGAAAACTGCATGTTCGAATCGTGTCGGGTGCGCCCGACACGATTCGAACATGTGGCCTCCACCTTCGGAGGGCAACGGTCACGCTATGCCGCCAGGCGAGGAATGGTCCTCCCCACCAATTGCAAGAATCGGGTGTTACGAGTCTGCGCAACAGAAACTGCCTTCCTGGTGACAACCGCCTAAGGCTGCCGATCTGTTGCGGGGACAGGCTATCGAAGCCACTGCTTGACCTCAAAGTAGTGGCTATAGCGTAAGCATAGCGCTCATCATCATCGGACGTGGCTCGCCATCAAAACCTTACGCAAGGCGGGGTGCCGGTGATTGCGGCGCAGAAAGGGCGTTCTCGGCTCTGCAATCTGGCGGACCTCCATGACAGAGTTGCCCCGTCAGAGAGCAGCACTCAGGTAACCAAAGACAGCTCGTTGTACTCGCATGGCGAGATTGCGCTGATCTGTCTCGCCATACACGCCCGCATTGTCGACCATTCCTTTGATGATCGCCATGACATCCCGCGTCGCCGCATCACCGCCGGCCTGTCGTGGAAGATCGGCGCGTCGCATCATGTCGGACAGGATGACGCGGAACCGCTCGCTGACGTGCTGCGTATCGGCGTCGAACGGCAGTCGTGCCTCCTCGAAGTCAAGCAACCGCGCCAGTGCCGGGCGGCGGAACTGGTGCGCGATGCAGGCGTGAATCAGCGCTGAAAGGGCCGCGGCTCCGGACGGCTTGGCCGTCGCTGCCTCTGCGTCGTCGATCAGCAGGGATGTCTCGCGCACGATCAGGGTGCCGATCAGCGCCTCTTTGCGAGGAAAATACTGGTAGAGCGAGCCGATGCTGACGCCGGCCCGCTCAGCGACCGCGTTGGTCGAGAACCCGTCGAGTCCGTCCTGCTCCAAAATACGAGCCACTGCCTCGACGATGACCTTCACGGTCTCAAGGGAGCGCGCCTGCTTCGGCAGTTTCCTTGGGCGCGGACGATGCCGAGGGTTTGTGCCGGGCATGGGAGGAATGCGAGTAGCCAATGTGAGTGATTGCTCGCATCTTATAGGCGTCAATCACGAAAGGAAAGACGCTCAATGACCAAGCCAACCAATAGCTTCAAACCAGCATTCACTGTCTTCATGCTGGTAAAGACCACACCCGAGTGGCTGGGCTTCCCCGTGGAGCGCCGCTTCGAACTGGCGCAGACCCAGTTCCAGCCGATCCTGAAGAAGCATGAAGCAAGGGGTGTCGCTTCGCTTCTTCGATGTCGAGTTCTATTCGGCCCGCGTCACGGATATCTGGATGTGGGACGCGAAGGACCACCATTCCTACGAGCTTCTGGTGGAAGACCTACGGGAATCTCCATTCTGGGACCGCTACTTCGAAGTCGTCGAAATACTTCCGGGCGTCGAGGACGCCTATGCGAAAAACTACGACCGCAAAGCGCTCACCGCCTGATCCAAGGTGAACGCTTCAAACTCCGCCGGCCAGTGCCAGCACCAGGGCGCGCCGGCGGTCGTTCTGAAGATTCAAAAGACAAGGAGCGCAGATTATGGCTATTGAAGCCCGAACGGCGATCGTGACCGGAGCGCCTAAGGACATCGGGCGGCACTAGCGAAACGGCTTGCGCAGGGCGGTTTCCAGACGGTCGCCAATTATACGTCCAGTCCGGCCGAGGCACAGGAGGTCGTCGCTGCCATTGAAGCGGCGAGCGGCCGCGCCAAGGCGATCCATGCGGACGTTTCAGACGCGCAGGTCGTGCGGGCATTGTTCGACCAAGCGGAAGCGGCGTTCGAACCCATCGACGCGCTCATGAACAACGCCGGGATCATCAAGCTCTCATCACTGGCGCAGGTCAGCCGCTCGGCCTCGATCTCCTGACAGAGCTTGTTCTGACGGTCGATCTCGGTTTGCGGCCCGAGTTCCAGCGTGACCAACTCGCTCGCCCGGTGGCGGATGCCGTGGGCGATATAGTCACCCGCGATATTGAAGATGCGGCCGTCATCGAGCACGCCCCGGACGATGACATGGGTATGAGGATGGCCGGTGTTGTGGTGATCGACGGCAATCCAATCGAGATGCGTGTCGAGGTCGCGTTCCATCTGCCGCATCAGGTCACGGGTGAAGCCCCGGAGGTCGTCCATCTCGACGGAATCCTCGGGCGCGACGATGAAGCGGAACTGGTGGCGGTCCATTTCACAATATACCTTTGGGGGTAGAGAATCTTATCAGCAGCAGATTGGCTCCAACGACCAATGCAGCGCCAATCAGCGTTGCGACCAGGCGATCAAGAAGCAAGCCACTGTCCGGCGCGCGCCCGGCGTCGATGATGAGGACGATAAGCGGCGTCATCACCGCCGAATAAGCAAGATAGTTTCTGACCCGTAGCAAGGGACGAGCGCCGGCGAGGAACCCTACCGTCCCTGCGAGCGCCCAGGAGGGGAGTCCCGAGTGCAGCACAATCCAGGCCACGGCCACGCCAATTGCCGTGCCGAGCGCCCTCTGCGTCGTCTTCACAGCCACAGGCTGAATCTGCCGCTGCGTTAGAATCGCTACCGTCAAACCGACCCAATGAGGGTGATGGCCTGGCCAGGCGACATCAATCGCCGCCGCGATGGCAATGCACGGCGCCAGCCGGATCGGATAGCTCCAGCCCGCGAGATTCGTCAGGGAGCACCGCCATCGCGCATATTTTTGGTGAAGAGTCGGCGTTGGTTTCAATGGCGGTATGGTGACATCCGTGCGCCGGTGTCGCTGCACGACAGCGCCCAGGCCTAGACTCAGCATCGACGTCCAGAGCGCGCCCACTGTGACCAGAACCAGAAAGCCGGCGGCTTCCTTCGCCCCGACGACTTGCATCGGCATCACCGCGGCGCTGACGATGATCAGGAACAAGATAAAGCGGGTCGTCGCGACGGCCATGGCGCGGCTGAACCCGCCGAAGGTTGCGGCGATGCCTACCAGCAGAACCAAGGCGGCATCCGTTAGCCGTCCATGGCCCGCGCAAAGCACGGCTAAAGAAGCGGCGAGGAAGGCAGGGGCCAATGCTGCGGCTTCATGGCGCAGGTGAGCCCGGAACCCGCCAGCGATCTCGACGCGGCCGACGGCGAGGCCGCCCATGGCGGCCACCAGTCCCGGCGCGA
>DATJTE010000239.1:0-10110 GCA_035503715.1 Rhizobiaceae bacterium
GCTCTGTCGCACCTGGTTGTTGACCAAGGTGCGCAGGGTCAGATTTTGCGGGTCCCCAAGCTCGTCCGGCGTGACGATGCAGGGACCGATCGGGGTCGAGTTGTCGAAATTCTTGCTCGAGCCAGACTCGTAGAACATCGACCCATCGGTCTTGTAACGCACTTGCCGTTCGCGCGCGGTCACGTCGTTGAGCACGGTATATCCGAAGATATGGTCCGCCACGTTGTCGATGCTGATGTGGCGCCCCTTTTTGCCGATCACCACTGCCAGTTCGACTTCGTAATCGAGCTTGCTGGTGACGCGGGGATCGATCTCGAGCGGATCGCCATGGGCGACGACCGTGTGCGGCGTCTTGAAAAAGAACTCGGGCTCGCGGCCGGCGAGCGGAGCTTCTTCCTTCTCGTCGCGGTGATCCGAATAGTTGCCGCCGGAAGCGAGAATGAGACCGGGGCGGTGCGGCACGTCCAGCTTCGCCGAGGCATAGGGCGTCCTACCGGCGCCGCTTGCTTTGCTCTTGGCGAGAGCCTGCAACGCGAGATCGAGCCCCTGCTGGCCAGCTTCGATCAGCGCGTTCATCGTCGCGATCGCGGCAACGTCTGTCTCCGAAAGTGAGCTCCCCGCCAGCGCCTCCCTGACGTCGACGATATCGTCGCCGTCGAGGACTCCTACCCGGATGCCGCTTTTGTGGCGGAAACTTACAAACTTCATTTTTCAACTCTCCTGCTCAAGCTATGCGGTCGCGGAAACCCATTTCCCGACTCGCCGACTGCACTGCCCCCGACAACAGCCGGGTATCCGTTTCATTCCGTCACTGTTTCCAATCCCGCCGCCTTGACGCTTGCCGGTCTGAAGTTCTGGAAATCCCAGTGTCTGCCTGGTGCGGCGTCGATCAGCGCACGCGTGTAGGCTTCGCGCGGGGCTGCCAGCACTCTCCCGACAGGCCCCGCTTCGACTATTCTGCCTTTTTGCATCACGATGACCGTGTCGCAGATCTGGGCGGCGACCCGCAGGTCGTGCGTGATGAAGAGGACTCCAATATTGGTCTTGCGCCGGATTTCCTCGAGCAGTGCGAGGATTTGCGCTTGTACCGAAACGTCGAGCGCCGACACCGCCTCATCCGCCACGAGCAGGCGCGGCTCCAGCGCCAGCGCGCGCGCGATGCAGATGCGTTGCCGTTGACCGCCGGAAAACTGGTGCGGGTAGCGCTGCATCGCGTCGGAATCGATCCGCACCAGTTCGAGTAGTTCGCGCGCCCGCTTCAGTGCCTCTATGCGCGGCACACCGAAGTTGATGAGGCCTTCGAGGATCGATTCGCCGACCCGCCGCCGCGGGTTGAGTGACCGGTAAGGATCTTGAAAGACGATCTGGATGTCCTTGCGCATCTTGCGCAACGCACTTGCGGCCGTACCAGCGATCTCCTGCCCGTCGATCTGCACAGAACCCGACGTCGGGTCGACCAGCCGAACGATACAGCGCGCCACCGTAGACTTGCCCGAACCGGATTCGCCGACGATGCCGAGGATTTCCCCTTGTCTCACGACCAGATTGACGTCGGTCGCGGCGCTCACCACGCGATTGTTGCCGCCAAAGAAGCTCGTTTCGACATGATAAGTCTTCGCAAGAGCCTTCACCTCCAGAACCGTCTTGGTCACCGGCTCCGGACGTACATGCGGCACGAGGCTCGGCACTGAGGAAACCAACATCCGCGTATAGGGTTGGCCAGGCCGTTCGAGGATCGTCTGACGCTCGCCCTGCTCGACGATCGAGCCATGGTTCATCACCACGATGCGATCGGCGATTTCGGCAACCACGCCGAAGTCATGCGTGATGAACATCACGGCCGTCTTATGCTTGACTTGCAGCTCACGGATGAGATTCAGAATTTGCTTCTGGGTCGTGACGTCTAGCGCTGTCGTCGGTTCGTCGCAGATCAGCAACGCCGGTTTCAGCACCAGCGCCATCGAGATGACGATGCGCTGACGCTGGCCGCCGGAGAGTTGATGTGGATATGAATGGTAGATGCGCTCGACATCGGGAAGGTGCACGTCGCGCAGCATCGCCAGCACGCGCTCGCGCCGCTCCACCCTGTTCATATCGGTATGGAGCCGCAGCACTTCGTCGATCTGTCGCCCAACGCTATGGACCGGATTCAGCGCGGTCATCGGCTCCTGGAAAACCATCGCCATGCGGGACGCTCGCAACTGGCGCAGCCGGTGTTCGCTCGCGTCGATCAGCTCCCCGCCTTCCAGCAGAATGCTGCCAGTGGGACGGGCAAGACTGTCCCGGGCAAGCAATCCCATCACGGCGAGCGAGGTAACCGACTTCCCGGAACCGGACTCGCCGACGATGCATACCGTTTCGCCCGACTTGATCTCGATATCCACGCCCTTCAGGATCGCCTTCGGACGGGCAGATCGGGTTTCGAGCGAAAGACCGGTGATCTTGAGGACTGGCACGGTCATAAGCGTTTCGCCATCCGTGGGTCGAGAGCATCGCGGAGCGCGTCGCCGAGAATATTGATGGCGAGCACCGTCAGCGCGAGCAGGACGCCGGGATAGAGGATCAGGCCGGGAAGCAGCTGGAAATAGGCGCGGCCTTCCGCCATCACGTTGCCCCAGGAGGGGATTTCTGGCGGAAGCCCCACACCGAGGAAGCTCATCGCGGCTTCGGCCAGCATTGCCGACGCAAATATGAAGGTACCCTGCACGATCAAGGGCGGAACCGTGTTCGGCACCATGTGGCGCATCAAGAGCGCTGGCGCAGGCGTGCCGAGTGCGATCGCGGCCTCGACATACGGCTCGCTGCGAACGCCGAGAATGACGCTCCGGACCAATCGCACAACACGTGGGATTTCGGGCACAGAGATCGCGACGACGACGGTCAGGAGGCTCGCCCCGGACAGAGTGACAAGCGCAATCGCGAGCAGAATGCCCGGTATCGCCATGATGCCGTCCATGAAACGCATGATCACGGAATCGACAGAGCGGAAATAGCCGGCGACGATACCGATGATCATACCGAAGACCACGGCAGTCACCGTCACCCCAAGGCCAACCAGCAGCGATATCCGCGCGCCGTACATGACACGCGAATAGACATCGCGGCCGAATGCATCGGTCCCGAGCCAATGTTCGGGCGAAATCGGCCGCAGGCGTGTGGCGGGATCAATCGCGATCGGATCGGAAGTCCATAGCAGCGGAGCCAGCAGCGCCGCCAGGGTGATCACCGCCAGCACGCCGACCGAAAGCATCACCGGGCCAGATGAAAGGCCCTGCCTGATGGCCGTTCGCAGGGGGGAGGATTCCGCCGCGAGCAGCCCATCGGCAGCTTCGATGTCTGCATCGGCCATGCTCATCTGTGAGTCCCGATGATGCGCCATGTCAGTAGCGGATCCTCGGGTCGAACAGCGTGTAGAGCACGTCCACGACCAGATTGATGAGGATGTAGATAAAGGAGAACAGCAGGATCAGACCTTGGATGACCGGATAATCGCGGGCCAGCACTGCCTCGACGACAAGTCGACCGAGACCCGGCAGATTGAACACGGACTCCGTGACGACCACGCCGCTGATCAGATTGGTAATGCCTAGGCCAATGACTGTGATGATCGGCACTGCCGCGTTGCGCAAACCGTGCCGCGTCAGCACGGCGCGTTCGCGCAAACCTTTGGCGCGGGCCGTACGGATATAGTCCTCGCCCATCACTTCGAGCACGCTGGTTCGTGTGATCCGCGCGATCAGGGCGATATAGGCCGTGCTCAGCGCCAATGTGGGAAGGATAAGCCGGCTCAGGAACGCCCATAGTCCGTCAGCGGGGGCGCGATAACCCTGCACCGGCAGCCAGCCGAGCATGATGGAAAAAATGAGAACGAGGATATAGGCCGTCACGAAGACCGGCATGGAGAAGCCCAGCACTGAAAAGGCCGAGACGGAGCGGTCGAGCAGCGTCCCCTGCTTCCAGGCGGCAATCACGCCAAGGGGAATCGCCACTACAATGGAAAAGAGAATGATGCTGGTGCTCAACGCCAGCGTCGGCCCGAAGCGCGTCGAAATCATGCTCGAGACCGAAACGCCGGAGATCAGCGACGTTCCGAGATCACCGCTCAGGACTTGTCCCAGCCAGACCGGAAACTGGATATAGAGCGGCTGGTCGAGCCCGAGGCTCTGCCGTATCTGCTCGAGCTGTTCGCTCGTCGCGCTGTCGCCCGCGATGATCGCCGCGGGGTCGCCTGGCGTGATCCGGAGCAGGGAGAACACGACCACCGCCACGATCCCCATGACAGGGATCGTAGCAAGCAGGCGCGCCGCAATATATCGCGGCATCGCAGCATTCATGTCAGTCCGCCTTCTCGATATTCCAGAAGATGGCGACAGGAGATTTCAGAACGCCGCTGAGTTTGGTCGAGAAGCCGGATGGTATGACGAACTGCCCCAGTGGCACGACGACGCCCTCGTCGATTACCTTTTTCTGAATTTCCGCGGAAAGCTCGGTAAGCCGTTTCGGATCCGAGGTTCTGGCAAACTCGCCGCGCAGTGCTTCGATTTCTGGAAAGTCCGGCCAGCCGAACCAGGCCTTTTCGCCACTGGTTGCGACCGTCTGGTTGATGAGCGGGTTGGTGATGCCGATAAGCGGGCCTGTTGTGGTATGAATGCTCCACCCGCCCTCGCTTGGCGGGTTTTTGCTGGCCCGCCGCGTCGTCAGCGTCTGCCAATCCATCGACTGCAGATCGACATTGAAGCCCGCTGCCCGCAATGCTGCTGCGATCACGACCGGCTGTGTCGACACTTGCGCATTGTCGGTGGGATGCAGGATGACCACAGGCTCGTTTTTGTAGCCCGCCTCCGCCAGCAGTTCCTTCGCCTTCTCGATGTTCGGCTCGATGACGATGTCGGCGCCGTAGTCACTTGCATAGGGTGTGCCGCAGCCGAAGATCGCCGCGCAGTTGGAGAAGAACTTCGGATCGCCCGTCAGCGCCATGAGGATGTCGTTCTGGCCGACGGCGTACATGGCGGCCCGGCGAACGAGCTGATTGTCGAAAGGCGCGTGCAGGAAGTTGAAGCGATAATAAGTCCACAGGCCGAGCGGGCTGAGGAATTCAACGGCGAAATCCCCGTTGCTCTCGACCATTGGCATGAGGTCGTAGGGCAGGTTCTCGACAAAATCGACTTCGTTGTTGAGCAGCGCGTTGACGGTCGTCAAAGCATCCGGCATCGCGATCCATTCGACGCGATCGACCTTCACGACCTTGCCGCCGGCGGTCCAGCTAGCCGGCTCGCTGCGCGGTACATAATCGTCGAACTTCTCGTAGACGACCTTTATGCCCGGCTGGAATTCCCCGGACACGAAACGGAAGGGACCGGAGCCGACATGCTCGGTGATTTGTTCCGAGGCAGGGGTTTCGGCGATGCGCTTCGGCATCATGAACGCCGTGCGCGTGCCGATCTTCGCCAGCCCTTCCAGGATCAGATTCGTTGGCACGTCGAGCGTGACCGAGAAACTGCGCTCGTCGATCACCGTCATGTCGGTGACCAGGCCCATCAGCGACTGGCCCATCACGTCCACGGCGCCCCAGCGCTTGATCGAGGCGACGCAGTCTTCGGCGGTCACCGGCGCCCCGTCATGCCATTTCAACCCGTCACGGAGGAAAAAAGTATATGTCTTGCCGTCTGCGGAAACCTCCCAACGGTCCGCCATCTGTGGCTGGACGTTGAATTCCGCGTCCATTCCCAGCAGCGTGTCGTAGATCATGTAGCCGTGCGTATTGCTGATCGCGGCCGAGCTGACGATCGGGTCAAGGGCGCGCAGCGGCGACTGCATGACGGCAGTGAGCGTCTGCGCACTCGCTGGAAGAGCGAAGCAGGCGAGCGATGCTGACAACGCCAAGCCGGCGATGCCATGTTTCAATATGCGCGGAAAGCTCCTGATATGAACAGACATGATACCCCTCTGTGAGTCCGGTTGCGGTTCTTTGTGCGTTTCCGGCTTTCCGCCGGTTCGGGTTGCGGGCGTGCGACGCACCCACCCGCAGGTTAGATCGCAGCGATGGCGTCGATCTCGATCAGCATGTTTTCGTGATTGAGCACCGCTTGGATTACGGTTCGCGGTGGTGCGTTCAGCCCTTTGAAAATTTCGGCCGACACCTCGTTGACCACATTCTGGTCCGCGACGTTCTTCAGGAAGATTGTCAGCTTCACGAGGTTACCGAAATCACCGCCGGCCGCCTGCAGCAGCTCGCGGATATGAACGAAGGTACGCGTGGTCTGCTCGCGGATGTCTCCGGCCATCCACTGAGCCTCCTCTTCGGGGACATGTGGATGCTTGTGATAGGGCGGGATCGGTCCGCAGCCAGCGAGAAAGACAAACTTGCCGCCCTCGACGACAAACGCCGGAACGAACGGCATGTTGTATTCCGGCAAAGGCTCGCGCGAGTGGATGGGCGTTATCGGCATCAGCGCGCGCTCCCAGGCACAAAGGCAAATTCTTTGGCCGCCTGATCGCTCCCGGAAATGCCTTTGGATAGGGCCGACTTCTCGAACGAAAACATGGTTGGAATTTTCGACCTCCCATCCGACAGGCCCCTCGCCTTTTCTACTCAGCGGGGTGGCTTTAGAGGCAGGTTAACTCAAGATGGTCGATTGTCAACAATTGATCTTCGGCTTTTTCGCAACGCCGCCGACGACGCGCTTGGCCAGTTCAGCCTGTTCGCGTTGAAGCGTGCGGTGCGCGTCATTAACGACACGCCATCCTTTCCGAAATTCGGTCGACGCTAGCGTGTCACAGCGGGCTATGGCGCGCCTGGCTCAAGAGCGCGAAATTTAGGATCAACTCGACCGCATGGCGGCGCAAAGTCTCTTGGCCTTTCGGCCGGTAGAGCCTGTCGCCGAATATCCGTGAAAACGTTGCGCGGTTCGATACGTTGAAGAATGAGAGGGCGCTGATCTGCCAGTGCAGTTCAAGCGGTTCGACATCGTCGCGAAACAGTCCCGCTTCCTTGCCGCGCCGGCAAATCGTCTCGAGCTTCTCGATCGCGCCGGCATTGAGAGTGCGGATCACATCCGACTGCTCGAGGTAAGCGCCGTGATGGATGTTCTCGATCATCACGATGCGAATGAAATCCGGATTCTTGCTGTGATGGTCGAAGGTGAACTCGACAACGCGCGTCAGCGCCTCGACCGGTGAGAGATGTTCGAGGTCGAGCTTCTGCTCACCCTCGCGCACCTTGCGATACGCTTCTTCCAGGACGCGGAGATAGAGCCCCTCCTTGTCGCCGAAATAATAGTAGATCATCCGCTTCGACGTACGCGTCTTCGCCGCGATCTCGTCCATGCGCGCGCCGGAAAGCCCGCGATCGGCGAACTCCGACATGGCGACAGCGAGGATGTTGGACTGCACGGCGGCGGGGTTCTGCTTCCAGCCGCCACGGATCGCGCCCCGCTCTTCGTCCAGACTCACATCGCTCATTCGAACCTCGTCGCTTCGGGGCTCATACACGAATTAACCGGATCGTTCAAAGCAGTTGACTGAATTAACCAGATAGTTCAAAAGGACGATGAAAGCGGCACGGGAGGTGCTGCGCAGAGGGAGGAATGCTTGGAGCCGGCACGCGCCACTCCACTGTTCACGGCGCCTGAAGGCAGCCCGGCTGTGCTGGTTGGCCTGCTTGGCCGTGGCATTCAGCAATCGCGCACGCCGGCGATGCACGAGGCCGAGGCGAAGGCGCATGGGATCTCCTACAGCTACCGCCTACTCGACGCCGATCTCATGGGCGAGCCGAGGCCGGCCCTGTCCGAGATGCTGCGCCACGCCGAAGACCTCGGTTTCACAGGCTTCAATGTGACCTTCCCGTACAAGCAGGAAATCCTTCCCCTTCTGGACGAACTGTCGCCGGCCGCGCGCGAGGTGAATTCGGTCAACACCGTCGTGCTGAAGAACGGCCGGCGTTTCGGCCACAACACGGACGTCTGGGGGTTCCGCGAAAGCTTTCGCCGCGGCATGGATGGCGCGGCACGCGATACTGTGCTGCTGCTCGGCGCGGGCGGCGCCGGGGCTGCCGTGTCGAAAGCCCTTCTCGATGGCGGCGTGCGCCGGCTGCTGATCTCCGATCCGGACACGCAGCGCGCTGCCGATCTTGCCGCAAGTCTTATTGCGCGTTTTGGGCCGGAACGAGCCCAGTGCGTCGAGGATATCGAAAGTGCTGCAACGGCCGCTGACGGTATCGTCAACGCAACGCCCGTCGGCATGGCCAAACATCCGGGCATGCCGATCCGTTCCGAGCATATGACAACCCGGCATTGGATCGCCGACATCGTCTATTTCCCGTTGGAAACGGAGTTGTTGCGGCATGCGCGCCGTCTCGGTTGCCGCACGCTGTCGGGCGAAGGAATGGCGATCTTCCAGGCGGTGCGCGCCTTTGAACTTTTCACCGGCATTCAGCCGGACGTCGATCGGATGAAGGCGGCATTTGCTGCCTTCGACCGTATGCCCGCCGGATAGCGGGCAGCTTGCTTTGAAAGTCAAACCAGGGAGGAAGTTCATGACATTCAACACGACACGCAGGCAGTTTCTCATCGGAACCGGCCTTGCCGCGACCGCCGCCGCTTTTCCCGCCTTTGCGCAGGACAAGCCGGCGCTGCGCTTCTCGGCGGTCTTCTCGGAGCAGGACATCCGTGCCGAGATGATGAAAATGTTCGCCGACGCCATCAAGGACGACTTCACCTTCGAAGGCTATTACGGCGGCAATCTTTTCAAGCAGGGCACCGAGCTCGTCGCGATCCAGCGCGGCAATCTCGAGATGGGCAACATCGCTCCGCAGGACATCTCCAAGCAGATTCCGGCCTGGTCGATCGTGACGGCCGGCTATCTGTTCCGCGATGCTGCGCATGTGAAGACCTTCTTCGCCAGCGATGCCGGTGCGGAGCTGAAGAAGCTGGCGGAAGACCAGCTCGGCGTCCGCGTCCTTGGCCCGACCTATTTCGGCGTGCGCCAGGTCGGCCTTAAGCCTGACAAGGAGGTCAAGGTTCCAGCCGACCTCGCGGGCGTAAAGCTGCGCATGCCGGGTGGCGACGCCTGGCAGTTCCTCGGCACCGCGCTCGGCGCCAATCCGACGCCGATGGCCTATGCCGAAGTCTACACCGGTCTGCAGACCGGTGCGATCGACGGCCAGGATAATCCGCTGCCGAACGTCGAGAACATGAAGTTCTACGAAGTGATGTCGCAGATCGTGCTGACCTCGCATCTCGTCGGCTTCGACCTCCTCACAATCTCGAAGAAGGTCTGGGATGACGCCGGCGCCGAGAAGCAGGCGAAGCTGCAGGCGGCAGCCGATGCCGCCATGGACTTCTCGACCGACAAGCACCTGACGCGTGAGAAGGAACTCGTCGAGACCTTCAAGGGCAAGGGCTTGAAGATCTACGAGCCGGATGTGGCCGCCTTCCGCAAGCACGTGCAGGAGCAATACCTCGCCTCCGATCTCGCTAAGGACTGGCCGGCCGGCATGGTCGACAAGATCAACGCGCTCTAAAGAAGAGCAAGGTTCCGGCGGGCGGCGGACAGCCCGCCGGAACACTCAGGACCCCTGCGAGGAAAGGCACGCCGTTGAACACGAAGCTGCAGTCGCTCGGCGCGCGGCTCTACAATTTTGCCGAAGCCGTGCTCGCCGCGATGCTCGCGACGATGTTTTTCGCGTTCCTGCTGCAGGTGCTGTTTCGCTACGTGCTGAACTGGCCGACCGGGTGGACGAATGAGCTCAGCGCCATTCTCTGGATATGGCTCGTTTTGTGGGGTGCGGCGTTCGTCCTGACCGAGCAGGAGGAAATGCGGTTCGATCTGATCTACGCGTCAGTCAAGCCACGCACACGCAGCATCATGTTCTTGATCTGCGCCGCGTCACTGATCGCGCTTTACGCGATCTCGTTCCCAGCGGTGCTCGACTACGTGACCTTCATGAAGGTCGAGAAATCAGCCTATTTAAAGCTCCGCTTCGATTGGCTCTATTCGATCTACGTCATCTTCGTCGTCGCCGTGATTATCCGCTACATCTGGCTGAGTTGGCATGTTCTGCGCGGTTCGGCGCCGGAGGAATTTGACCCGACCAAAGCAGGGTCAGGCGTA
>DATJTE010000240.1:0-2680 GCA_035503715.1 Rhizobiaceae bacterium
TGTTGCTCAATCCTTGCGGTAGAGCATCCAGTTTTTGCCGACGCGGCCGCTGGTGGTCGCATAGACGCTGACCTGATTGCGGCCGCCGACCTTCGAGCGATAGAGCGCACGATCGGCCTTGGCGTAAAGGTCCTCCGGGCCGTCCGCTTCGGTTGCCATGCAGATGCCCATCGAGATGGTGACGGGACCAAACTGCTCGCCGGTCGTGCCGATGCCGAACTGCGTTTCGCCGATCGCCTTTCTCAGTCGCTCGGCGAAGGCGAAGACGGACTCCTCGCTGCCTTCGATGACGACGGCGAATTCCTCGCCGCCAGTGCGGGCGACAAACATGTCGTCTCGCGCCTGGCTGTGCAGGATGCCTGCGATGATCTGGATGATCTTGTCGCCGACCGGATGGCCGTGACGATCGTTGATCTCCTTGAAGCGATCGATGTCGGCCAGGATCAGCGCGTTGAACATGATCGACTTCGGCGAGTCATAGATGCGTGCGATACGCCGGTCGAAGGCGCGCCGGTTCCAGATGTGGGTCAGTGGGTCGGTGTCGGCGAGCTTCTTGTATTCTTCGAGCTTTGACTTGACGTTTTCCAGCTCGGTCGACCGGTCGCCGAGGTGCTCGACCGTCTGCTTCCCGTGATCGATCGTCGTGTTGGTTGCGGTCGCCATCACGCCGACGATCTTGGTCAGCAGATCCTTGGTGATCATCTGGCGGTTGTTAAGGCCCTCGGCAGTCTGGTCGAGGATGCGGCCGTATTTTTCGAGATAGGTCCGCTCGGTGATCAGCGTCTTCGTGATCTCCTCGAGCTGGCGGGTGATCACGTCGCGCACACCCTCGACGATGCCGCGCTCATGGTTCTGGGCGAAATATTTCTGGCCAAGCTTGTCGAGCTCTTCCTGCTTCGGCCGCTTGCCGAGCGCGACGAGGTCCATCGACAGGGCCGGGTTCGACCCGCTCAGCGCTTCGTAGAAGATCTCGTAGTTACGGGGCAGGCCGTGGACGCCCATCTGGCGCATCGTCATCGCAATTGTTGCCGCGATGTCGGCGCTGCGCTCGGTTACGTCCGACGGTTGTATGTTCATATTGCCCCGGCCCCTCGAGCTGCCCTCGCTATCCGTGGTGAGCGGATGCGCAGGACTGGCCGGCCGCAAACCGTCGCCTGAAAAGTTCGTCGTGGTCATGCGCAGGGGAGCGGCCCGCCTTTCCGCAGGCATTAATGCACCGCCGCTAAAGTTTCCTTAAAGACCTGTATTTTCGGAGAGTTTTAAAGGGTCTGCGGCCTTTGAAGGCTTGGATTCCCGCGAGATTTGCTGGCAACAGGCTTAACGCTTCGTTGCCACGCCGCTCACAGGTACCAGTCGTACTCCCGCGGCGAGATCGCCTCCATGAATGACGCGAATTCGGCCTCTTTGACACTCGCATAGATTGCAGGATAGTCCGCTCCCAGCCAGCGCGGCAGGATTTTTGCTGTGCGTAGGGCGCGCAGCGAATCCCAGACGGTGAGCGGCAGGTCTTCCGCGATTTCAGTGCCTGCATTGCCCGAAAACTTCGCGCCGGGATCGAGGCGGTTTTCGAGACCGTGATGCATACCGGCGATGACCGCCGCGATCACCAGATAGGGATTGGCCTCCGCACCAGAGATGCGATGCTCGATGCGGCGCGCTGCGCCATCCGACACCGGAACGCGGAACGCGACGGAGCGGTTGTTCTCGCCCCAGTCGCGCGTCACCGGCGTGAAATTGTTGGCCTTGAAGCGGCGATAGACGTTGATATTAGGCGCGAAGATCGCCACCGCTTCGGCCATCGTCGCCTGCAGGCCGGCAACAGCATGGCCGAGCATCTTCTCGCCGTCCTTCGAACGGTTGTCGAAGATGTTCTTGCCCTTCTTGTCCAGCATGCTGGCGTGGATGTGCAGCCCGCTGCCGGCCTGATCCGGGAACGGCTTCGACATGAAAGTCGCCTCCATGCCGAATTCGCGCGCGACCGCCTGGACAACGCGGCGCAGCAGGCACGCCTCGTCCGCTGCTTTCACTGGGTCGTCGCGGTGCTCCAGATTGATCTCGAACTGGCCGGCGCCGTATTCGGATATGACCGTGGAGGAGTGGATATTCTGCACCTTGCAGGCTTCCTCCATCGCGGCGATGACGGGGCGATACTCGTCCAGCTTGGCAAGCGACAGCACCTTTCCCGCACCCTCCGGCCGGCCGGTGCGCGGTGAGTTCACCGGTCGCGGCGCGCCGCCTTCGCCGCGCTCGAAATCGATCAGGAAGAATTCCAGCTCGGCTGCTACGACCGGTTTCCAGCCGGCTTTGTGCACGACATCGACCGTGCGCTTCAGAACCGTGCGCGGATCGTACCAGAAGGCCTCGCCAGTGACGGCACTTGCCGGTTCGCAAAGCACCTGCGCCAGCCCCTGGCTCCACGGGACCTTGACCAGCGTTCCAGGCACCGGCCTGACATTGGCGTCGGGGTCACCGTCGGAGAATCCGTAACCCATCGGGTCGGCGGTGTTGCCGAGCACGTCCACCAGCGACATCGCCGCGCAGATCGGCGAGCCGCCGTCGAAGAATTTTTCCATATGGGCGCGGGGCAGGCGTTTGCCGTACGCGTTGCCGCAGAGGTCGAAGAGGACGGCGTCGCAATGCGTGACGTCCGGATTGGCTTTCAGGAACGCTTTGACTTCAT
>DATJTE010000241.1:0-3926 GCA_035503715.1 Rhizobiaceae bacterium
CCCTTGCCGGAGGCCCGCTCGCGGGCGACGTCGAGTTCCTGATGCAGCGGCAGAATCAGCGGCGTGTTCTCGGCGATCCGCAGATTGTCGGGGGTGACGGCGATGCCCTGTTTGCCGAGATTGGCGATCTCGTTGAGCAGCGCATGCGGGTCGAGCACCACGCCATTGCCGATCACCGACAGCTTGCCGGGCCGCACCACGCCCGACGGCAACAGCGACAGCTTATAGGTCGTGCCGTTGATGACCAACGTATGGCCGGCGTTATGGCCGCCCTGAAAGCGGACCACGATGTCGGCCTGCTCGGAGAGCCAGTCGACGATCTTGCCCTTGCCTTCGTCCCCCCACTGGGAGCCGACCACCACGACATTTGCCATGAAGAACTTTCCCCAGCAGGCCCGGTCGATGCTGAGAGGACCGCTGCAATGCACCCCCCGCAGGCCACGGCCGACCGCCCCGGATACTGGAAGCCGTTGCCGGACGCAAGGAAAAGCACTTGCTCGCGACCCCCGCGAGTTCCGCCAATGCATTGGTCCTACAACGGATTCGCCGTTAGCCCTAGTTTCAAGATGGGGATTTGTTTCGGTTGCTCCGGGCGGCAATGCGGCATGCGCACAGGCGGATTGTCGCATCGGCCCGGCCGCTTCGCTGTCCGGCGCGGCGGCGCGGTCCTCTGCCTGGGCGGCTTCCATGCGCCTTTGGCACTGGTTCTCGGCTCATCCCCGCGCTAGCTGAACCGGCCGCGCGGTGGACGACGAGAGCGCCGCGGGCCGGGAGTGGACGTGGAAGGTTCGGTCGGAATTTCACGGCGCAGCGGCAATTGGCTGTTCGACCAGCCTTATCTGCTGTTGTCACTGACCTCGCTGTTCTGGGCGGGCAATACCGTGATCGGCCGCTTTCTCGCCGGGCACGTGCCGCCGATCACGCTCGCCTTCATCCGCTGGGGCGGGGCCTTCGTCATCCTGCTGCCGTTCGCCGCGACCCATCTGGCGCGCGACTGGCCGGTCATCCGCAAGCATCTCGGCCTGATGCTGATCCTCGCGATCACCGGCTTCTCGGTTTACAACACGCTGGCTTATTACGGCCTGCAATACACCAGCGCCATCAACGGACTCCTCCTGCAGTCGGTTTCGCCGCTGTTCGTCGCGCTGTGGAGCTTCGTTTTGTTCCGCGACCGGCTGACGCCGCGCCAGGCCGCCGGGATCGGCGTCTCGCTCACCGGCGTCGTCGTCATCGTCTGCCACGGCAGCCTCGCCATCCTGCTCGCCATCGCCTTCAACCGCGGCGACCTGATGTTCGTCGTGGCGCTGCTGATCTACGCCTTCTACGCGGCGATGCTGCGCAAACGGCCGTTGATGCATCCGCTGTCGTTTCTCGCCTTCGGCATGGGGGTAGGCGCCGCGGTGCTCGTTCCGGCGGTGATCGCCGAATTGGCCAGCGGCAAGACCTTCATCCTCGACGGCGAGAGCCTGTTCAGCTTTGCCTTCATCTGCCTGTTTCCGTCGCTGCTCGGCTATCTGTTCCTCAACCGCGGCATCGAACTGATCGGCGCCAATCGCGCGGCGCCGTTCATTCATCTCGTTCCGGTGTTCGGCTCGGTGCTGGCGATCGCGCTTCTGGGCGAACGTTTCGAGGTCTATCACGCCGTCGGCTATGGACTGGTGTTCGCCGGCATCACGGTAGCGACACGGAAATAATCCGCCTCGGCTGGCGCGGCCATGACGCCGGCTGGATCGCACCTTCGCGCCGCCATCTCCCGGGCGACGACACCGGAGCGGCGGCGTTGCGCCGGCCCTTTGGCGGCCCGGAGGCAAACGCGGGGAACCGACATCGATGCCGCGGCGTTTTCCCTGTCGACACAAAAACGGAAAAAAACTTGGCACCCTCATCGATCCAGGCCCTGGACGATACCCGGCGACTTCAGCTCCTCATCGACGGCATCACCGATTACGCGATCTATCTCATCGACAAGGAGGGTCGGGTCGCAAGCTGGAATGCCGGCGCAAAGCGGCTCAAGGGCTACGAGGCGTCGGAAATCATCGGCGAGCCTTACGCCACTTTCTTCACCCCCGAGGATCGCGCGTCCGGTGTTCCAGATCTGGCGTTGAAGACGGCGGCCTCCGCCGGGCGGTGGGAACAGGAGGGCTGGCGCGTCCGCAAAAACGGCACGCGGTTTTGGGCGATGGCGGTTCTCGACGCCGTCTATGAAAACGGCGCGATCAACGGCTTCGCCAAGGTCACGCGCGACATCACCGAACGGCTGGAATTGCGCGAGCGGCTCAACGCCAGCGAATCGCGCTTTCGCCAGCTGGTCGACGCCGTCGTCGACTACGCGGTGTTTCAATTGGACATCGAGGGTCACGTGCTGACCTGGAACACCGGCGGCGAGCGCATCAAAGGCTACACCGCCGCCGATATCGTCGGTCAGCACTTCAGCCTGTTCTATACCGAAGAGGATCGGCAAGCCGGCCTTCCCAAAAAGGCATTGGCGACCGCGGCGGCGGAAGGCCGGTTCGAGGCCGAGGGTTGGCGCCTGCGCAAGGACGGCTCGAGGTTTCGCGCATTCGTGGTGATCGATCCGATCCGTGATGAGCACGGCGAGCTTCTCGGCTTTGCCAAGGTCACGCGCGATGTCACCGAACGCTACGAATCCCAGCGCGTTCTTCGCGAGACCCAGGAGCAGCTCGCCGCCTCGCAAAAAATGGAAGCCGTCGGCCAGTTGAGCGGCGGCATCGCCCACGACTTCAACAATCTTCTGATGATCGTCCTCGGCAACCTCGAGACGATCGACCGCTACTCCAAGACCTTGCCGGGCCAGCATCCCAACCTCCGGCGTGCCGTCGGCAATGCGCTGCGCGGCGCGCAACGTGCGGCGGCGCTGACCGCGCGCCTGCTGGCCTTCTCGCGACGGCAGGCGCTGAGCCCGCGGCCGCTCGACCTGAACAAATTCCTCGCCGGCGCCGCCGATTTCATGCAGCGCAGCCTCGGCGAGGCGGTGGAGATACGGGCGGTCGGTTCGGCCGGGCTTTGGCAGGTCGAGGCGGATCCGAATTACCTCGAAACCGCCTTGCTCAACCTGGCCATCAATGCCCGGGACGCGATGCCGAACGGCGGCAAAATCACCATCGAAGCGGCGAATGTTTTCGCCGATGAAGACTACTGCCGCGTCAACCCGGAAGTCGCGCCGGGCCCCTATGTGGCGATTTGCGTGAGCGACACCGGAACCGGCATGCCGCCTGACGTTGTCACGCGCGCGTTCGAGCCGTTTTTCACGACCAAGGAGCCCGGCCATGGCACCGGGCTCGGACTGAGCCAGGTCTACGGCTTCGTCAAACAGTCCGGCGGACACGTGAAGATCTACAGCGAGGTCGATCAAGGCACGACCATCAAAATCTATCTGCCGCGCTACTTCGGCAAAGGCGAGCCCGAATACGCCGAAGAGGACAGGCTGGAGAGCAGCGAAGAGACCGGCGAGATCATTCTCGTCGTCGAGGACGACGACGATCTGCGCGCCTACATCACCGAGGTGCTGCGCGGCCTGGGTTATCGCGTGCGCGCGGTGGGAAGCGCCGCGGCCGCGATTCCCATTCTGGAGCAGCGCGATCAGGACATCGATCTGCTGCTGACCGATGTCGTGATGCCGGGGCGGAACGGACGCGAACTCGGCCGCTTCAGCCGGACACTGCGTCCCGATCTGCCGGTCCTCTATATGACCGGCTACTCGCGGAACGCGGTCGTGCACCACGGCCGGCTCGACGAGGGCGTCGATCTCCTGCAGAAGCCGGTCGGCCAGCAAATGCTGGCGACGCGAGTGCGCGATTTGCTCGACCGCGTCAAGGCGGGCAAGAGCGGCAAAAGCTAGCGCCGCCGCAGGGTTAGAACACCAGCGGCTTGACCTGCTGCACGTTCGGAATCTCGTGCACCTTGGC
>DATJTE010000242.1:0-11034 GCA_035503715.1 Rhizobiaceae bacterium
AGGCCGAACCGCACAGGACCGGCGTCAACCGTCCTGCCACAGAGGCGTTTCGAATGGTGGTCTTGATCCGCGACGTTTCGACCGTTTCACCGCGCACATAGGCGACCATGATCGATTCGTCGACGTCCGCCAGCCTTTCGAGCAGGCGCTGTCGGCCTTCGCCGGCGGCAGCGCTCATCCATTCCGGAATCGCACTGATCGTCGGCGCTGGACCGGCGACCTCCCAACGTAGAGCGTTCATCGACACAAGATCGATCACGCCAACGAAGTCGCCCTCACTTCCGAGAGGAAGCTGCAGAACGATCGGCTGGGCACCGAGACGATCGGTGATCATTTGAACGGTCCGTTCAAAACCCGCGCCGATCTGATCCATCTTGTTGATGAAGCATAGACGCGGTACGCCAAACCGATCGGCCTGACGCCAAACCGTTTCCGATTGTGGCTCGACGCCGGAGACAGCGGAAAATACGGCGATTGCGCCATCGAGCACGCGAAGCGAACGTTCGACTTCGATCTGAAAGTCAACGTGTCCAGGCGTGTCAATGATGGTGATCGACGCGTTCCCCCATTCGCATGACGTTGCAGCGGCCGAAATCGTGATCCCATGCTTCTTTTCGAGGGCATGGAAGTCTGTTTCGGTGTTGCCTGTATGGACGTCACCAGCCCTGTGAATGCGGCCGGTGTTGAACAGGATGCGCTCCGTCAACGTCGTCTTGCCTGCATCGACGTGAGCCATGATGCCAATATTTCTTAGGTTACGGGTCATTTTCAAACTCGCCGAGGTTCGTAAACAGAGGGCGCGAGTTGAACGGCCGCGCGAATGCGGCCCGCGAATCCACAAGGACACGCGGCTAGAAAGCCTGGAGCGTGCGCACGCACATTCCGGACTCGTAGCGATTCATCTCGGTCGGGACTTGCCGGCGGCGTGACCGCTCGGGCTTTGGAGGGAGGCGCCAGCGGCGCCTCTACGGACGCGCTAACGGGACTCCCAGTACTGGCTGTCGTCCGTCATCTTACACCTCTGCCACGGTTTACTCAGCGAGCGAGCGCATATTGGAACCGCGACAAAATGTCAAGATCAGGTACGCGCGTCAGAATCCCGCGACGCTGCCGTGCAAATCGTATTCGTCGGCGCGTTCGATTTTCGCGGTGACGATCTCGCCGACTTTGAGCGGCCTGCGGCTGGAAAGGTAAACGGCGCCGTCGATCTCGGGCGCGTCGGCCTTTGACCGGCCGCGGGCGACGGTCGGGCCGACCTCGTCGATGATCACCTGCTGGCGCGAGCCGACCTTGCGCTTCAGGCGCCGCGCCGAAATCTTCTGTTGCCGAGCCATCAGTGCGTCGTAGCGCTGCTGTTTGACCGCGTCGGGCACGACGCCGTCGATCGCATTCGCGGCGGCGCCCGCAACCGGCTCGTATTTGAAGCAACCGAGGCGGTCGATTTCGGCTTCGTCGAGCCAGTCGAGCAGATAGGCGAAATCGGCATCCGTCTCGCCGGGGAAGCCGACGATGAAGGTCGAGCGCAGCGTCAGTTCCGGACAGGCCTCGCGCCATTTTGCGATGCGCGCCAGCGTTTTGTCCTGCGCCGCCGGACGCTTCATCGCCTTCAACACTTCAGGGCTCGCATGCTGAAAGGGGATGTCGAGATAGGGCAGGACCTTGCCCTCGCTCATCAGGCCGATGACCTCGTCGACATGCGGATAAGGATAGACGTATTGCAGGCGCACCCAGGCGCCGAACTCGCCGAGCTCTTTCGCCAGATCGAAGAATTTCGCGCGAACCGAACGGTCCTGCCATTGGCTCTCGACATATTTCAGATCGACGCCATAGGCCGATGTGTCCTGCGAGATCACGAGCAATTCCTTGACGCCGGCCTTCACCAGCCGCTCGGCCTCGCGCAGCACGTCGTTGGCCGGACGCGACACGAGGTCGCCGCGCAGCTTGGGGATGATGCAGAAGCTGCAGCGGTTGTTGCAGCCTTCGGAAATCTTCAAATAGGCGTAGTGGCGCGGGGTCAGCTTGATGCCCTGCGGCGGCACCAGGTCGAGATGCGGATTGTGCGCCGGCGGCAGCGCGCGGTGCACGGCATCGAGCACGCTCTCATATTGCTGCGGCCCCGTGATCGAGAGCACGCCGGGATGGACGGCTGAGATCTGCTCGGGTTCCGCGCCCATGCAGCCGGTGACGATCACCTTGCCGTTCTCCGACATGGCGTCGCCGATGGCGGAGAGCGATTCCTGCTTGGCGCTGTCGAGGAACCCGCAGGTGTTGACGATGACGATGTCGGCGCCGTCATGCTTGCGCGCGAGCTCATAGCCCTCCGCGCGCAGGCGCGTGATGATGCGCTCGGAATCGACCAGGGCCTTCGGGCAACCCAGCGATGTAAATGATATACGCGGCGCTCTTTCCATGTGGTCGCCTGGAACCTGCATCTGAATTGTTTGGATAGACGATCAACTAGTTGATCCCATAGCGAAATTCAATAACTAACGTACGCGTTGCGATGCTAAAATGATATCCGCGCATAGTTTGCGGCAATCGGCGAGTAATCAGGGAGGTATGGATTGACCGAGACTCCTAACGTGGAAGGTCGTTTCGATTTGAGTAACAGAGGAGCCGAAATGAATTGCTCGAACGTGCACGTTGTTACTTTATTTCTTGATTTATTCCATGGAGCTTAACTGCGATGCGCCGTTTCATCTGCGGCATGGCTTTCGTTATCCTTTCCTATGGCATGATGTTTCCGGCGCGAGCTGAGGTCGACAAGATCATCCGCGTCTGCGATCGGCAAGAAGGATTGTGTCCGGAATTCAGGCCACGCGTGAAAGCACCTGATGGGTGGGCGAGGGACGAGGCCGCGAGTCTCAAATACGGCGCCTCGATATTCGTGCCTACCGGGGATCAATTCGGTAAGGCCGAAGCAATCATCTATGCCGAAGGCCGCTACAACAAGGATCGGACCGAATTGGCTCAATGGGTCGCCGCCAGCGATCGGGATTGGGCGGAGACATCCGGCAGAAATGCCAAGATCACCAGGCTTCCCTCGGTCAACCCCAAGGTCATCATCAACCGCTACGACAATCCGTCCCTGAAGGACCAGCCGATCGAAGTGATCGCGCATTACGCCGATCTCGACAAGGACGGCAATTCCTACGTCGTGCGGCTAGCGGTCTCCGGCCTCAATGAGACGGCGGTGCTGGCCGCCGTGCCACTTCTCGACACGATGATCGTTGGCGCGAAGATTCCATGAGAGCATGAGGTCTGCTTCGCATCCGAAGTCCACGCCCGCCTGCACCGGTTGGCGGCCTCCGACATGCTCTTTAAACTGTGTGATTGGATCGCCCGCCAACTAGGCCGAAATGGTCAGAAGGACAAGGCTTTGAGACGGCCTCTTGCGGGCTAAGGATATGATCTGCCTGAATATCTGAGTGAATGATGGGCGCCGAGGCCACCCCGAAAATCGTCATTGTCGACGAAAGCCCGATCCGGGCCGCGATCCTGCAGGAAGGGCTGCGGGAGGCCGGCTACACCGAGGTCGTGCATATCAGCGAGATGCAGAGCCTGCTCGCGCGTATCTACGCGCTCGACCCCGATATCATCGTCATCGACCTGGAAAATTCCAGCCGCGACAGCCTTGAGCAGATGTTCCAGGTCAGCCGCGCGGTGCGGCGGCCGATCGCGATGTTCGTCGACCAGAGCGACGCCGCCTCGATCCAGGCCTCCGTCGATGCCGGCGTCTCCGCCTACATCGTCGACGGGCTGAAGAAGGAACGGATCAAGCCCATCCTCGATCTCTGTGTCTCCCGCTTCAATGCCTTCGCGCGCCTGCAGGACGAACTCGACCGCACCAAGACCGCGCTCGAAGAGCGCAAGGTGATCGACCGCGCCAAGGGAATCCTGATGAAACTCAAGGGCCTCACCGAGGAGGAGGCCTATGTGCTGATGCGCTCCACCGCGATGCGCGAGAAAAAGAAGATCGGCGAGATCGCGCAATCGATCCTGACCGCGTCGGAGCTGTTGAAATGACCGCGCCGCTGCACATCGGTTTCATTCCCCTGGTCGATGCCGCCGCCCTGATCGTCGCCGTCGACAAGGGGTTTGCGGCGGAGGAGGGGCTCGACGTCACGCTGGTGCGCGAGGTGTCGTGGTCGAACGTCCGCGACAAGCTCAATATCGGCCTGTTCGATGCCGCGCATCTGCTGGCGCCGGTCGCGATCGCCTCGAGTCTGGGCATCGGCCACGTCAAGGTACCGATCACAGCGCCGTTCAATCTCGGTATCAACGGCAACGCGATCACGGTGTCGCCGGCGCTGCATGCGGCGATCATGGCCGAGGTCGACGGCGATCGTTTCGATCCGATGGTCACGGCGAGGGCGCTGGCGCGCGTGGTCGCGGCCAGGCGCAAGCACGGCGCCGAACTGCTGACCTTCGCCATGACCTTCCCGTTCTCGACCCATAACTACCAGCTCCGCTTCTGGATGGCGGCGGGCGGCGTCGATCCCGATGAAGACGTGCGGTTGGTGGTGCTGCCGCCACCTTTCATGGCCGACAGTCTTGCCGGCGGACAGGTCGATGGCTTCTGCGTCGGCGCGCCCTGGAATTCCATCGCGGTCGACCGTGGTGCCGGCCACATCCTGCATTTCGTGTCGGACATCCTGGTGCGCGCCGCCGAGAAGGTGCTCGCTGTGCGGCAGAGCTGGTCGGAGAAGCATCCGCAAGCGGTCGCCGCGCTGATCCGTGCCGCCGCGCGCGGAGCCGGGTTCGTCGAGGCAAACCGCGACGAAGCCGCCCGCATCCTGGCCCGGCCGGATCGGATTGGCGTCGGTGCCGAAGTCATCCGGCGCGTTCTGGACGGCCGGCTCAAGATTTCGCCCGACGGCGCTTCCCGCGAAAGCGGGCGCTATCTCCTGATCGGGCGGGAAGCCGCCAATCGTCCCGACCCGGTGCAGGCCGCCTGGCTCTACGCGCAGATGGCGCGCTGGGGCCAGACCTCGATCAGCCGCGAAGCACTGCGGACGGCCATGGCCGTGTTCAGGCCCGACCTCTACGATGCCGCGCTCGGCCACCAGGACGGACAGGCTGAGACCGGGGCGCGGGTCGGGGCATTCGCCGGCCCCGCCTTCGATCCCGAAGATGTCAGCGGTTATCTCGCCTCTTTCTCCGTGCCCCGACGTGTCGGCTGAGTTTCTGCGCAAACATTGGGCATGTTGATTCGAAGCTTATTATTTGAGCTTGTGCCTTTTGAAAAGGCATGAATTTGCATCCATTTGATGCAATGCAAAATTTGCATCCGTCTGTTTTTACACGACTTTATTGCTCCTGACGCACTGGCACACGTCTTGAATGAGAAGACGGAGGCCAGCCGCCAACCCGCTGGCCGGATCCACGACGGATCCCCGCAGCAATGAGGCTGCCCGAATCGCTCGCAGGGACGCGGGCGGTGCTCATGCTTTTCCTCTCAATGTGACCGCGCCACGCGTGGCAGCTGGAGCTTCGAAATGGATTACACCAAGCCTTCCGACGTCGTCGTCGCGATGATTGACGCCAGCCAGAAGAAGCTGGCGCTCGGTCCGAGAGACCTCATGATCCGCGGTGCGCTGTCAGGAGCGCTGCTGGGCGCCGCCACCACGCTTGCCTTTACGGGAGCAGTGACGACCGGCCAGCCGCTGGTGGGCGCGCTGATCTTTCCGGTCAGCCTCGTCATGATCGTGCTGCTCGGGCTCGAGCTCGTCACCGGAAGCTTCGCCCTGGTGCCGCTGTCGCGGCTCGAGGGCAAGGCAAGTTGGGGCGCCGTGATCGGCAACTGGTCCTGGGTCTTCGTCGCCAACCTCGTCGGCAGCGTCGCCTTCGGCATCCTGATTGCGATCTCGCTCACCAGCATGGGTAAGGCGGAAGTGGCCGGCGTCGCAGCCCGCATCGTCGCGATCGCGGAGGCCAAGACCATCGGCAATGAAGCGCTCGGCACAGCCGGCATGGTCAGCGTCTTCGTCAAGGCCATTCTCTGCAACTGGCTGGTCTGCCTCGGTGTCGTGATGGGCATGACCTCGACCTCCACGGTCGGAAAGATCGCCGCGGTCTGGCTGCCGATCTTCCTGTTCTTCGCGCTCGGCTTCGAGCACGCCGTGGTCAACATGTTCATCATCCCGACCGGCATGATGCTCGGCGCCAAAATCTCGCTCTCCGACTGGTGGCTGTGGAATCAGATTCCGGTGACGCTGGGCAATCTCGTCGGCGGCTTCGTCTTCACGGGCCTTGCACTCTACACGACCTACAAGCCCGCAGCCGAGCCGGTGGCGAGCGCTTCGATCGTTCAGGCCGCGGCCGAGTGAAGGGCTTGTAGGTCGCATGAAACTGGAAACTCCGACCAACGCCGGCGATTTCAACGACGAGCAGAAGCGCTACCTCGAAGGCTTCATGTCGGGCCTTCAGGTCGGTCGCGTCGGTCGCAATCTCGCCGGCGGTGGTGCACCCGCCGTCGCCGCGACGGCCGAACCGATCGGCCCTGATGCTGCGCACATCAAGGCGCAGGACAAGGTCACCGCGTCGGGCAAGAAGCTCGCCGACCAGGAAAAGTTCAAGCGGGAGGAGCATCCCTTCGACGCCTATCCGCGCCTGAAGCAGCAGGCACAGGACAACGCGCCGCCGTCGCCGGCGGATAACTTCCGCTGGCGCTATCACGGCCTGTTCTATGTCGCGCCGGCGCAGGACTCATACATGTGCCGGCTGCGCATTCCGAACGGCATCATGAAGCACTGGCAGCTCGCAGGCCTCGCCGATCTCGCCGAGCGATTGTGCGGGCCGTACAGCCACGTCACCACGCGCGCCAATCTGCAACTTCGCGAGATTGCGCCGAAGCACGCGGTGCAATTGATCGAGGGCATCCAGGAGCTCGGCCTGTGCTCACGCGGCTCGGGCGCCGACAACATCCGAAACGTCACGGGCACGCCGACCGCCGGCATCGATCCGCAGGAGCTGCTCGATACGCGGCCCTATGCGCGCGAGTGGCACTATCACATCCTCAATGATCGCTCGCTCTACGGCCTGCCGCGCAAGTTCAACGTCGCCTTCGACGGCGCGGGCACGATCGCGGTGCTGGAGGAAACCAACGACATCGCGTTCTCAGCGGTCGAGGTGAAGGATGGCTTTGGCGTCGAGCCCGGCATCTGGTTCCGGCTCGGCATCGGCGGCATCACCGGACACAAGGACTTTGCCAAGGAGACCGGCATCATCGTCAAGCCGGAAGACGCGACCAGGGTCGCGGATGCGATCGTGCGGGTGTTCATCGACACCGGCGACCGCACCAACCGGCTCAAGGCGCGCCTGAAATACGTGCTCGACAGCATGGGCATCGACAAATTCATGGAGGCCGTCGAGGCGAGGCTCGGCCGCAAGCTGACCCGCGCCCCGAAAGATGCGATCGCCGCACGCCCCATGGTCGATCGCATGGCGCATATCGGTGTGCATCGGCAGAAGCAGGACGGTTTGAACTGGATCGGCGTGGCGCTACCGGTCGGCAAGCTCACCTGCGACCAGATGCGCGGGCTCGCCAAGCTTGCGCAGGATTTCGGCGACGGCGAGATCCGCTTGACGGTGTGGCAGAACCTGCTGATCTCGGGCGTGCGCGACGAGAATGTCGCGCTGGCGAGCGCCGCGATCGAGCAACTCGGCCTTGCGACAAAAGCTTCGCAAATCCGCGCCGGCCTGATCGCCTGCACCGGCAATGCCGGCTGCAAATTCGCGGCCTCCGACACCAAGCGTCACGCCGCCGAGATCGGCGACTGGTGTGAGGGCCGCGTCGAGCTCGACACGCCGCTCAACATCCATCTCACCGGCTGCCATCATTCCTGCGCGCAGCACTACATCTCCGACATCGGCCTGATCGCCGCCAAGGTGCCGGTCGGCGAAGGCGACGACACGGTCGAGGGCTATCATCTCTTTACCGGCGGCGGCTTCGGGCCTGACGCCGAGATCGGGCAGGAGGTCTATCACGACCTCAAGGCCGACGACGCGCCGCAGACGGTCGAGCGCCTGCTCAAGGCCTATCTCAGAAATCGCAGCACATCCGACGAGACCTTTCTCAGCTTTGCCCGCCGGCACGACGGCGAAAGCCTGCGCACGCTGGCAAGCGCGGAGGCATGATCATGAACCAGATGACCAGCCCGCCCCGGATGGACATCATTCCGGCGAACGCGCCGTTCAGCGAGCAGCAGCGGCAATGGCTGAACGGCTTTCTGGTCGGCATGCTCGGCCTTGACGGCAGCGTTCCGCTGTCGCCGGAGCAGAACAGCGCGGTCCTTGGTCCGGCCGGCGACGGCGACGATGGCGAGGCGCCGTGGCACGACCAGACCATGGCGCTCGCCGATCGCATGAAGCTGGCCGAAGGCCGTCCCTTGCGGCGGCGGATGATGGCCGCGATGGCGCAGCAGGATTGCGGCCAGTGTGGCTACAATTGCAACGACTATTCGGACGCGATCGCGGGCAGGAGCGAGGCGCGGCTCAATCTTTGCGTCCCCGGCGGCAAGGAAACCGCGCGGATGCTGAAATCGCTGTATGAAGAGCTTGAGAAGGCGCCAGCCGCCGCGAAGTCGCCCGCGGCATCCGGCGCAGAATTGGAGAAGGCCGCTGCTCGCCCCGTCGTGTCGGAGCCCGGCCGCTCCCGCGAAAATCCGGTTGCGGCAAAGTTCGTCTCGCGCCGTCTCCTCAACCGGAAGGGATCGGAGAAGGAGACCTGGCACATCGATTTCGACCTGGAGGGTGCCGGCCTCGACTATGTCGTCGGCGATTCCTTCGGAATATTTGCCAAAAACGATGTCGGGCTCGTCGACCAGATCATCGCGCTGCTCGGCGCGTCCCACACCACGGCCGTCCGCGGCAAGACGCTGCGCGACGCCCTGATCTCGGACGTGTCGCTATCGCCGGCACCCGACAGCCTGTTCGAGCTGTTCTCCTATCTCACCGGCGGCAAGGAACGCGAGAAGGCGCGGGCGCTGGCGCAGGGCGAGGATCCCGATGGCGACGCCGCAACCCTGGACGTGATGGCGGCGCTGCAGAAATTCCCGAAGGTCCGACCGCATCCGGAGTCCTTCGTCGAGGCGCTGGAGCCGCTGCAGCCCAGGCTTTACTCGATCTCATCCTCGCACAATGCCACGCCCGGCAAACTCTCGCTGACGGTCGATTCCGTGCGCTACGTCATCGGCAAGCGCAAGCGACTGGGTCTCGCCTCGACCTTCCTTGCCGAGCGTATCAATCCCGGCGATGAGTTGCCAGTCTACGTGCAGAAGGCGCATGGCTTTGCGCTGCCGCTGGATCCGAAGATTCCGATCATCATGATCGGGCCGGGCACCGGCGTCGCGCCGTTCCGCGCCTTTTTGCAGGACCGCAAGGCGACCGGTGCGACCGGCAAGAACTGGCTGTTCTTCGGCCATCAGCGCAGCGATTGCGACTTCTTCTACCAGGACGAGCTCAATGCGATGAAGACATCGGGCCTGCTGACGCGGCTGTCGCTCGCGTGGTCGCGCGACGGCGCCAAGAAATTCTATGTGCAGGATCGCATGCGCGAGGTCGGCCGCGAAGTGTGGACCTGGCTCGCCGAAGGCGCGCATGTCTATATCTGCGGCGACGCCAAGCGGATGGCCAAGGACGTCGAGCGCGCGATGGTCGACATCGTCGCGCAATTCGGCGCCCGCTCGACCGATGAGGCCATCGCCTTTGTTGGCGAGCTGAAAAGGAAAGGGCGCTTCCAGCAGGACGTGTACTAGGGCGTGGACTCGTTCACGTCCGATCGATATAGTGAGCGTCGGATGCCTCGTTCATGAACAGGCATCCGTTCCAGCAGGATATGTGCAGCGATGGATTTCAACCCGACCGTAACGCGAACTCGCCTTACCACCGGGGAAATCCATATCCATGCCTGCCTCAATCACTGTCTCCCATCTTTCGTGGTCCACGCCTGACGGCCGCTCGCTCCTTTCCGATCTCGATCTGAGTTTCGCGCCGGTACGCACCGGGCTCGTCGGCCGCAACGGCGTCGGGAAGACCACGCTGCTCAAGCTGATCGCCGGTGAACTGAACCCTCAGTCCGGCAAGGTCACCGTCAGCGGCACGCTGGGCATGCTGCAACAGGCGATCGGGGTCGATCCCGCCGAAACCGTTTCCGATGTTTTCGGCATTCGTGGGCCACTCGAGCTTCTCCGCCGTGCAGACCGCGGCGAGGCCACGCCTGAGGAGCTCGCGTCGGCGGATTGGACGCTGGAGGCCCGCGTGGCGGCTGCGCTCGGCCGTCTCGGGCTCGACCTGCGGCCCGAGACGCCTTCGGCGAATCTGTCGGGCGGGCAGACGACGCGGACACGCCTGGCGGCGCTGATCTTTGCGGAGCCTGACTTCCTGCTTCTGGATGAACCGACCAACAACCTCGATCGGCAAGGACGCAGGGCGGTGATCGATTTTCTCGCCGACTGGCAGAGTGGTGCGATCATCGTCAGCCATGACCGGGAGCTGCTCGAAACCATGGATGCGATCGTCGAGCTGAGTTCGCTGGGAGCCACGCGCTACGGCGGCGGCTGGAGCCACTATCGCGAGCGCAGGGCGCTTGAGCTCGCTGCCATCAGGCACGACATGGCGGATGCCGAGAAGCGCATCGCCGAGATCGATCGAAGGGCGCAGGAGACCGCCGAGAGGAAGGCGCGCAAGGATGGTTCTGGCCAGCGGAAACGCGCCAAGGGCGACCTGCCACGCATCCTCGCAGGCGCGCGCCAGGACCGCAGCGAGGACACCGGCGGCGAGAATGCCCGGCTCGCGGAGCGGCGGCGCGCGCAGGCTCTGGAGGCTGCAGCCTGCGCTCGCGCACGCATCGAAGTGCTTCAGCCGTTCTCGGTCGTGCTCCCGCCGACGCGCCTGCCCGCCGGCAGGACGATCCTGATCATCGACGCCGCAAGCGCCGGTTACGAGCCACAACGGCCGATCATCAGGGATCTCTCGTTCTCGATCACCGGGCCTGAACGCGTTGCTGTTGTCGGCCCCATCGGCTCCGGCAAG
>DATJTE010000243.1:0-7193 GCA_035503715.1 Rhizobiaceae bacterium
GCAACTACGACGCCGTCGCCGGCTCGCTCTTCAACATGCTCGACTTCAACCAACTGCCGTACACGAAGGTGAAGCTCGACCCGGCCACCGGCCTGGTCGTGAGGGACGGCTTCGCCTCGAACCATTGATCATCCAACCAGAGATCCGGGGCGGCCGCGAGCCGCCCTGGATTTCGACGGTGCGAATTGCTCCGTCAATCCCGGCACTCCGAATGAAGCGTTTGTACGAGTCCAAACCCGCCGCCTTGCACGTCGCCTGCCTTGCAGGAACGTTGCTCCTGTCCTTTACGCTCCTGCTGCCGCCGTTGCGTTCGGCGCCTGCGGCAGAACCGCAACGCCAATCCGCCGATTATTTGTCCGCCGAAGACAGCGACGTCCAGGCGCTTTCCGCAGTCGCGCAACTCGGCCGCAAGATGTTCTTCGACAAATCCCTGTCCGATTCCGGAAAGCTCGCCTGCGCGTCCTGCCATGATCCGTCAAATGCCTTTGCCCCCGCGAACGATCTCGCGGTTCAATTGGGCGGCGCAGACGGCAAAAGAGCCGGCGTGCGCGCCGTGCCAACGCTCACCTATCACGAACATACACCCCTATTCCGGATCGGCCCCGATCCCGCCATTCCGGACAATGACGAAAGGCTTCCACCCATCCCCGTGCCCGCCGCCGATGTGAACGTAGCTGCCGTTGCCAAGGCCGATGCCGCCAACGCGGCACGTGCCGCCGCCGAGGCCAACGTTCCGCAGGGCGGACTCACCTGGGATGGACGGGCCATGACCATTCAGGGCCAGGCGCTCCTGCCTTTGCTCGATCCGAACGAGATGAACAATCGCGATGTGGCTGAAGTGGTCGACCATCTCGAGCATGCGCCTTATGCGGCAGACATGAGACAGCTGTTCGGTCCGACACTGTTCCTGCAGCCCGCGCTTGCGCTCGACGAGGCTCTTTTCGCGATGGTCCGCTTTCAATTGGAAGAGCGGAGCTTCCATCCCTATGACAGCAAGTATGATGCCTACCTCGCCGGCAAGGCCAGCCTCAGCGAGGCCGAAGCCCGCGGCCTGAAGCTGTTCGACGACCCGATGAAGGGCAACTGCGCGTCCTGCCATATCGACACGCCGTCACGGATCGGAAACCTGCCGCCGGCCTTTACGGACTACCAGTTCGAAGCGCTCGCGGCGCCGCGCAACAAGGATATTCCGGCCAATCAGGACCCGAATTACCATGATCTCGGCCTGTGCGGTCCCTATCGCAAGGATTTTGCCAACGCAGGCCCCTATTGCGGGCTGTTCAAGACGCCGACGCTGCGCAATGTGGCGACCCGAAAGGTCTTCTTCCACAATGGGGTGTTTCACTCGCTCGAACAGGTCCTGCACTTCTATGTCGAGCGTGAGACGAACCCGGGAAAATGGTATCCACGACTCGCCGATGGCGAGATCGACCGCTACAACGACCTGCCGCCCCAATACAAGAAAAACGCCGACGTCGCCGACGCGCCTTTCGACCGCAAGGAAGGCGATCAGCCTGCACTCAATGATGCCGAGATCGCCGACGTGATCGCCTTTTTGAAAACGCTGACGGACGGCTATCGGCCCGGGCACGATGCCGGCAAATAGTGAAACGCTGATTGCCACCGGATCATTTGCCGTCCTGTGCCTGCTATGCAGCAGCCTGGCGCTGATCGACCTGCGCCGCGGCATCATCCCTGACGGGATCAACCTCGCGATCGCCGTCCTCGGCGTAGCCAAAGTCATCGTCACCGACGGCATGGTGCCGGGTGCAGAGGCGATCGTCGAAGCCCTGATGGTCGGAATGGCCTTCTGGCTGTTCCGGCAGGTGTACTTTGTGTTGCGAAAGACCCAGGGGCTGGGGCTCGGCGACGTCAAATTCCTCGCTGCAGCCGTTCCATGGGTCGGCATCCCCGCCGTGCCGACGCTGCTGCTCATCGCCGCGCTCACGGCGCTGCTGGCGATCGGCAGTGCGCAACTGGCGGGACAAAACCTGACGCGGCAGACTTCGCTTCCGTTCGGACCGTTTCTGGCGATGGGCTTGTTGTCGACGCTCGCCCTGCAATTATGGCTGGGTGTGCCTTGACGACCTGTTCAGCGCTTCACTTCCGTCTCAGCGCCTGCTGTGGCGTCGAGCCGTCGACATTGACGGGTGTTACAAGCACCTGATCGCCCGCCTGTCCTGCAGCCGGCGGTGGCAATGTCAGTTCGGCCGCCTGCCGGTCCTTCTCCATCCTGACCTCGCCACCGTGGATCTCCCGCAGCTTCCAGCCGTGGTAGTCTTCGCCGAGCTTCAGCCGAAGCGATTCCTTGGTCGCGTGATCAAGAAAGATGCCAAAGCTTTCATCGTCGCCGACGATGGTCCCAACCAAAGACAGCGGTGGCGTCTCAGCCTCCCTCCTCGGCGGCGGCGGCAAGGCAGGCGCGGGCTCCGCAGCGACCACGGGCGGCGGCGGGCGGCGCGACGGCGAGAAGATCGGGCGGTCGCGCGTCTCCGGCAATCGCGTGAGCGGAATGGCCCACAATGGATTGGCGCTGAGCGCCCGGTTCGGTGTCACCGGCGATGGCGCGACGTGGACCGACGTCACCGCCTCGGGGATGGGAGGACCGACGGGCCTGTCCAGCCGCGTCTCGTCAGCAAGGCCGGCGTCGAGCGCATCGCTCGCGACCGCTTCTGTCGCTGCAGCCGACGGGTGACCCAACAGCAAAAGCCAAGTGAAACTCCAAGTGAAAAGCCACACAGAGCCGATCGCAGGGCCACGCCTCATTTGGCACCTCGCCATTGCCCCGACACCGAGAGCAAGACTCTCAACTTGCCCGTCGGTGCGCCGGATTCAGCTGTCGGCGTCTGCACCACCAGCTGGTCGATGAACAGGAACGGCATGCCGGACTCGAGGTCATAGAGCAGTTTCTGCAATTGCGCCTGTTCGATTTCGCAGCTTGCGATCATGCTGAGGAATCCGGGCTTGCTTGCCTCGCTCTGTACGTCGAGCTGCGTGGACAGGACATTGCCACCCAGTTTGACGACCGCGCCCGCCACGCGCTGCAACAACGCCGCGCCCGCGACGGTGACGGTCGCGCCTTCGAGAAAGGCCGAGCCGGATGGCATCGCAGCGTCGCCCGAACCGTTGCGCTTCGCCGGCGCCCTGTGTCCCTCGAGTTGCTCCAGCATCGCTGCCGACGCCGTGACCTCGCTACGCTGGTCGAGGAGATCAGCAAGCGACGCCACGACCGTGAACAGCAGCAACGCGACGAGGCTGACATAGGCGGCAGTCGCGAGCAGCGGCGACGACGTGACGGCCCTGGTTGGTGCGGACAGGATGCTCACGAGCCGGATCCAAAATAGGCGTTGAGATGGGCCTCGATGTGGAACCGCTCACCCGGCTCGTTTGCGGCATACGTGGTCGGCGCAAAAAAAGTAGCGCGGGTGAATTGCGGCGATTGCTCCATCAGCCGGATCAGCGATGGTGCGTCCCGGGTCATGCCCACGACCTGCACCTTGTCGCCCTCGATCCGCAATTCCGTTACATAGGTCGAATCCGGCAAGGCGCGCGAGATCGCCTCCAGCACCATGACGCTCGAGGGCGTCGTCTGCTTGCGCTTGGCGAGCAGGCCGAGGCCGGATGCGGAGCCGTCCGCGCCGAGACGCAACGCCGCGCGACGCTGGGATATGCGTTGCTGCAGGTCGCCGAGCTCGGTCTGCAGCGAACCGCCGAGATAGATGTCGATCAGGAGCGAAGCGGCTGTCGCCGTCACCGCCGCAAGCAGGATGACACGGAGCAGGCGTGGCACGTTGAGGGCGCCGCCGGCGATGCTCCGCAACTGCCGGACGATCAGCGGGATCGGCGCAGGCGCGTCAGCCTGCGGCGGCGCGTAGATCGCCACAGAGGCAGCGTCCAGCATCCCGACGAGTTGCAGTGCCGGACCGAGCTTCTGCTTCGACGTCGCCGCCAGCACGACCTCGATCCGGTCGTTGGCGGCCTGCACCGGCGGGCTGAAGCCGAATACGGCCTGGTCGAGGGTCCACGGCGTGAGACGATCGATTTGCGCCCGTATCATGCCGTCGAGGAAATCGACCGCTTTGCCCGGGAAATCCATCCGATGCGTCATGACCTGATCTTGCGGCAATTGCAGCTCGACGCGGCTTCCGCGGAACGCCGCCTTCCAGTCCGCGGGCAACGGCGGTTGGGGCCGGCCGTCCCTGACGCGAAAGCTCAGATCGGAGAGAGCCGGCTTGCCCTTGTCCGTCACCATGCTTGCCGCGAACGTTGCGTCGTTACCCTCGAGCAGCCGGATCCGCCGCGGGCGCACAAACCACCCACCCGCTGCGTCGACCGCCCGGCTGACGGCGTCGATCCATTCGCCCAAGAATTGCTTCGCGTCGGAGTACAACGCCATCATGACCTCCGTCGCACAGGGCGCGCGTTGCCAGGGCTGGCGCCAGGCCTGACGCCGTCTTGCCACGCGAGCACGTGATAGGGTTCGTTCTTGTCGCCGAGCGCGATCACGACCTCGGAAACGCTACGGCTGCCATTCGCAAAGCCGATCGTCGTGTGGATGCGGTAGCACGGACTCTTTGCCGCCGCCGTATCGGCTTTCGGCACGGCCGGATCCGCGTCTGCGAGCGGAACTCCCGGACTCGCGAGCGAACTTCCCGAAGCTCCCATCTGGCCGCCGAACGGATCGTTGGCAGCACGGGAGTCTTTCGCGAACGCCGCAACCACCTCGGGCGCCGCAATCTTGGAGTCGATCTCGCCTGATCCGTTGAATACCGTCAGGAACGGCAGCGCGCGCTCGACGAGCGCGGGCGAAAGGCCTGCGACCAGTGCGATCTCGTCGACATTTACGAATAATGACTGTCGCGGCGAATAGCCCAAGGCGGCATAGCGCGGCTCCTCGTCGTTGGCGCTGCCCGGAATCGGACGGGTCCGCCAGCCGATGATGCGCTCCGCATCTTCCGCGGCCGCATCCTTGCCGGCGCCGAGCCCGGCGAAGAAGGCGGCCAACACTTCCTTTGATGCAAAATTGAGGTCGATGCGTGCGGCCTCCGAGGTGAAGGTGACCGCTACATCTGCGTCGTCCATCCGGAAATGGAACGCGCCCCGAGCCGGCCTCGCGTCGTCTCCTGCCACGATCAGCCTGTAGGCGGCGAGCTCGACGCTGGCCGATACCAGGGCTTCGTTTTGCAGGGACGTGTCACTGACCGCCATCGCCTGGGCGGACGCGGCGAGATAGACCGCAAAGATCATCGCCAGCGACGACAATGCGATGAGAATCCAGAGCACCGCGACGATCACGAATCCCTGCCGGGATTCCTCCGGACGTGCCTGAAGCACCGTCATTGCCGTCCCCCCTGCGCCACGGGTCCCGCCATGGCGACATTGCCCGGCTCGGCCGGCTTGGTCGCGTCGGCGCAATTGCCGTCCGGCCGTGTGCAGTCACTCGGCACCTGGACATGAATCGGCGCGATGGTGGATATCGAGAGCACGCGCTGGCTCGCCGCGTCGCGCACCGTCAGCTTGACCATGGCAGGCAATTTGTCAGCGTCACGCCACGTATTCTTCCAGATACGATCGGCGCCCGCATAGGCAAAGGACAGCCGAAACGGCGCACGCAGGAGCACCACGGGGTTTTCGAGATGCACCTGCTCGGAGAGCGACGAACCGACCGGCAGCGGCGTAAACCGGGCGCGCGAACGCACGGTGACGAACTCGCGGCGATCCCTCTGCTCGCCGAAATGCACGACCTCCAGTCCCGGCCCGGTGTTCGGGCCGAATGCCGTGCGTACGAAGGTGATCGACAGCTCCGTGCCGTCGAACAGGGGATGGTTGGACTCGCGGTTCGCCGGGACATATTCAGCCGCGGCAACGTCGGCGGCAATCCGCTGCAACGCAATCCCGATCGTCTCGCCACGCTGAATGCGGCCGACGCCGCGATTCCAGTTCGGCAACCACTGCGCCGTGATGTTGGCGAGCGCGTAAAGCACGAGCCCCATCAAGGCCAGTGCCACGATGGTCTCGATGAGCGTGAAGCCCGCCTCACCTGCGCCCCGATGGTCCGCCCCCACCGTCATTCGTCCGCTCTCCTGACCAGGCGTACGGTGCGGATGTCCGACGTCGCACCGCTGGGAGAGCTGACGCGGACCCTGACGAGCTCGGGCACCCAGTCCGTGCCGGATTTCGACGCCGCCCACTCGCCACCCAAAGGAGTGACGTCCACGGTCCAGTAGTAGCCGCCGGAATGTCCCGACGATTGTCCCGGGCGAAGTTCGCCCCGCGGCGGAATGGCCGTTCCCATCGCCGTCCGCATCTCCTGCGTCAACGCGACGTGGCGCTCGAAGATGCGGACGCCGCGCACGCTCGTCGCTGTCAGCGAGCCGATCGCGACAATGACAACGGCGACCAGCGCCAGCGCCACCAGCACCTCGAGGAGCGTGAAGCCGGCGTCACGCCGCTCAACGGATGGCGGTGTCACGCGCGACAACTTCAACCCTCCCGGTCAGCCAGTTGACGCGCACCTCGTAGCCCGCATCAAAACGGCTCAGCACGATGGTGCCGCCGCACGAGGTCCCATCCTCGAAAAAGCGAATGGTCGAAAGCGCGGCGCGCCGCTGGCAGGTCTGCGGCAGCACGGCGTCAAAGCGGACATCATCGGGAACGCGGATCGTCGTTCGCGACGCGCCGGAGCGGATGGCCCGGTCGCCCGCATCCACCAGGGTGACGACACTGGTGTGTCGCCGGATCGCCGCGTCGCGATCGGTCTTCAACAACGTTGCCGCTTGCAAAGCATAGGCCTGCAGGCGTGCGCGCGAGGTCTCGTGCGGAACGAGCGGCAAGAGAACGGCCGACAGCAACGCGATGATCGCGAGCACGCAGACCATCTCGAGCAAGGTGAAGCCCTGTTCCGTCGAATTATTCATTTCGCGTCATTCATTCTTGGCGGACAGTTTTTCGAGCGAAATATCGGCCGCCACGCCGCTGCCGCCCTCCTGGCCGTCGGATCCGTAGGAGATGATGTCGTAGGGACCATGGTCGCCCGGTGCACGGTAAACGTAGGAATGATTCCAGGGATCGTTCGGGACGTTGCCACCCTTCAAATAGGGCCCGTTCCACGCCGCAACGCCCGGCGTCGGTTTGACCAGCGCGGTCAGTCCTTCAGTGGTTGTCGGATAGCGGCCGGCGTCGAGATAAAACAG
>DATJTE010000244.1:0-9409 GCA_035503715.1 Rhizobiaceae bacterium
TTAGAATGGGCGAGGTGGCCGAGCGCGCCGGCGTGTCGATCGGCTCGCTCTACCAGTTCTTTCCTGACAAAAGCGCGATCATCCGGGCGTTGGCCGAACGCATCTCGGAAAGCGGGCGTGCCTGTATCGACGGCGCCTTGAACGGCGTAGGCTCAACGGACGAGCTTAGGAGCGCCTTTTCCGACCTCGTCGACATCTACTACGGGCTTTTCAAGGCCGAGCCCGTGATGCGCGACATCTGGTCGGGCACCCAGGCCGACAAGAGCTTGCGCGCGCTGGAACTCGCCGAGAACCGCGCAAGCGCCGAGACGCTGATCAAAGTGTTGGATCGGGTGAAGCCTTCGGCCGATCCGACTGCTGCCGCGACGCGCGTATTCCTGGTTTGGCAGCTCGGCGAGGCGGCCATGCGGCTCGCCATCTCCGTCGAGCGCGAGGAAGGCGACCGGCTGGTCGAGGCCTATAAGCGCATGGCGCTGCGCGAATTGCTGGATGGGTGAGAAACAAAAAAACCCGCCGAAACGGCGGGTTTTTGATGGGCCCGTTCGGTCCGGCTTAGATGCCGAGATTGGCGAACTTGTTCTTGAACTTCGACAGACGGCCGCCGCGATCGAGCAGCTGCTGCTGGCCACCGGTCCAGGCCGGGTGCGTGGTCGGGTCGATGTCAAGGTTCAACGTGTCGCCTTCCTTGCCCCAGGTCGACCGCGTCTCATAGGTCGTGCCATCGGTCATGACGACCTTGATGGTGTGGTAGTCGGGATGGATCTTCTCTTTCATCGTCTTGTCCTGGCGATTGGCGGCCTTGGTCAGGCCCGCTTTTAAAACACGAAGCCGCCCGCGACATGGGGACGGCTTCAAAAACGGTTGGCGAGCCTATACATCAGCCGAAATTGAATCACAAGACCGCTCCAGCGGTCAGTTCGGGGCCAGTTTTGGCGCAAAAACCAGCGGAAATTGCGGAAAAAGCCGGCGTATTGGGGGGTGTCAGCGAGATTCGCTCCGCTATGCCGTTGAGGCCACTGCGAACGCTCTTTCCCTACATCCTCCGCTACAAGAGCATGGTGGCAGGGGCGCTGTTCTTCCTCGTGCTTGCCGCAGCGACAACGCTGACCCTGCCGCTAGCTGTTCGGCGGATGATCGACCACGGCTTCAATGCGTCGGATTCCAGCTTCATCGCCAATTACTTCTCGATGCTGATGGTGATCGCAGCCGTGCTCGCACTGGCATCGGCCTGCCGCTACTACTTCGTCATCACGCTCGGCGAACGTGTGGTCGCCGACATAAGGCGCGACGTTTTTGCGCATGTAACCAAGCTCTCGCCGGCCTTCTTCGATATGTCGCAGTCGGGCGAGATCGTGTCGCGGCTTTCCGCCGATACGACGCAGATCAAGTCCGCGGTCGGCGCGACGGCCTCGGTGGCGCTGCGCAACACGATCATGGGCATCGGCGCGGTGGCACTGATGGTGGTGACGAGCCTGAAGCTCTCCGGCCTCGTGATCGCGGCGATACCGCTGATCGTGCTGCCGCTCGTCGCGTTCGGCCGCTCGGTGCGGCGCAAGTCGCGCGCCGCGCAAGACACGCTTGCCTCAGCGACAGCCTATGCCAGCGAGCAGATTGGCTCCGTGCGGACGATGCAGGCGTTCACCAACGAGCCGCTGGTCGTCAGCCGCTTCTCGCGCGCCGTGGAAGAAGCGTTCGAGGCCGCGCGGTCGTCCGTGCTGGCGCGATCCGCGCTGACTTTCGTCGCGATCTTCACGATCTTCGCATCGGTGGTTGCAGTGCTGTGGTTCGGCTCGCGCGACGTGCTGTCGGGCGCGATGTCACCCGGCACATTAAGCCAGTTCCTGCTTTATGCCGTGATGGCGGCGGGAGCACTCGGTGCGCTGTCGGAAGTCTGGGGCGATCTCAACCAGGCGGCGGGCGCCTCGGAGCGGCTCGCCGAACTGCTAGTCGAGGAACCGAAGATCGCGCGGCCTGTGCATCCTGTGCCGCTGCCCGCGGTGCGAGAGGGCTCGGTCGAATTCAAGGACGTTTCCTTCGCCTATCCGGCACGGCCGGATCGCTCCGCTCTGCATGGATTGAGCTTCGCGGTGAAGCCGGGCGAAACCGTCGCGATCGTCGGCCCGTCGGGTGCCGGCAAGAGTACGATCTTCTCGCTGCTGCTCCGTTTCTACGACCCCGAGAGCGGGCAGGTGCTGGTCGACGGCGTCGATGTCCGCAGCGCCGATCCGGAAGAGGTGCGCAAACGCATCGCGCTGGTGCCGCAAGATACGACGATCTTCGCGGCGACGGCGCGCGAGAACATCGGGTTCGGGCGGCCGGGTGCTTCGGATGCGGATATCGAGGCGGCGGCCACGGCAGCGCACGCCGACGAGTTCATTCGCAGGCTGGACAAAGGTTACGACTCCGAGGTCGGCGAGCGTGGCGTGACGCTGTCCGGCGGCCAGCGCCAGCGCATCGCGATTGCGCGCGCGATCCTGCGCGATGCGCCGATTCTTCTGCTCGACGAGGCGACCTCCGCGCTCGATGCGGAAAGCGAAACACTGGTACAGGCCGCACTTGAGCGGCTCGAGGAAGGACGTACCACCATCGTGATCGCGCACCGGCTGGCGACCGTGCTCAAGGCCGACCGCATCCTCGTGCTGGACGACGGCCGCATCGTCGAGGAAGGCACCCATGCCACCCTCGTGCGCAAGAACGGCATCTATGCGCGACTGGCAAAGCTGCAGTTCGACTCCGGCGCCAGCGCCTTTCAGGGCGCTGCGGAGTAGCCGTTACGCCGGTCAAATAACCGTCAGGATTTCCGGCAGCGGCTTCTTTTGAGTGGCGTGAGCGGGGATCGTTGCATCCTCCTTCGGATATCCGACGACCATCAATATGTATGGCTTGTCGTGCGGGTCGCGTCCGCAGATATCGTTGAGGAAGCTCATCGGGTTTGGCGTGTGGGTCAGCGTCGCCAGTCCGGCGTGGTGCAGCGCCGCTATGAGGAAGCCGGTCGCAATGCTGACAGACTCCGGCACGTAATAATTCTTGCGAACGACGCCGTCGGCCGACCGGCTGCGACGCTCGCCAAAAATGCAAATGAGCCAGGGCGCTTCCTCGAGAAACGGCTTGCTCGCGTCGGTGCCGAGCGGCGCAAGTGCTGCCAGCCATTCTTCGCCGGCCTTGTCCTCGTAAAAGGCGTGTTCCTCGACTTCCGCGGCAGCGCAGATTTTCGCCTTGATCGCCCGGTCGCCGATCAGCACGAAATGCCAGGGCTGATGATTGGCGCCGTTGGGCGCGGTGCCCGCCGCGCGGATGCATGTCTCGATGATGTCGCGCGGGACGGGCCGCGCGGAGAATTCGCGCACCGTGTGGCGGGTACGGATCTGCTCATAAAATTCCGCGGCCGAGCGCGCATGTCGTCGATGGGCAGCTCGACAAAATCGGGCAGCGGGATTGGACGATAATCCTTAACGGCAGCGTTCATGTGCGTCCCTCGCGAAAAATTCTTTCAAGATGATCGGGCTTTCCTCCCGGCGTTGCGGCCGGAGAAGATGCAGCCCCCGAGGAAGGTGCCTTCCAGCGCGTTGTAGCCGTGATAGCCGCCGCCGCCGAAACCCGCGACCTCACCGGCCGCGAACAGGCCCGGCACGATTTCGCCACCAGCATCCAGCACCTGACCGTTGAGATTGGTGTGGATGCCGCCGAGCGTCTTGCGCGTCAGAATGTTGAGCCTGACCGCGATGAGCGGACCGTTCTTCGGGTCGAGAATCTTGTGTGGTTTGGCGGTGCGGATCAGCTTGTCGCCGAGATAGTTGCGCGCGCCGCGGATCGCGACGACCTGCGCATCCTTCGCGAACGGATTGTCGATTTCGCGGTCCCGCGCTTCGACCTGCGCGCGCAGCTTTGCAGGGTCGAGCAACGTGCTGCCGGCGAGCTTGTTCATGCCGGCGATTAGTTCGTCGAGAGTATCGCGGACGACAAAATCCTCGCCCTTCTCCATGAAGGCGCGAACCGGCGGCGGGGCACCCGCGCCACGCCGGCTCTTGAGCACCTGCATCCAGCTTTTCGACGTCATGTCCGGGTTCTGCTCGGAGCCGGACAGCGCGAACTCCTTCTTGATGATCGCCTGGGTGAGGATGAACCAGGAATATTCATAGCCGGTGGAGAGGATACGCTTCAATGTGCCCAGCGTATCGAAGCCAGGCATGAAAGGCGGCTCCAGCCGCTCGCCCCTTGCGTCGAACCACATCGATGACGGGCCGGGCAGGATGCGGATGCCGTGATCGGGCCAGATCGGCGCCCAGTTCTTCACGCCCTCGGTATAGTGCCACATGCGGTCGGTGTTGATCGTCGCAGCGCCCGCGTCCTTGGCGATTTCGACCATGCGGCCGTCGACATGATGCGGCACGCCGGCGACCATGTTTTTCGGCGCGGGACCCAGTCGATCGACCGGCCAGCTTTTGCGGACGAGATCAAAATTGCCGCCAATGCCGCCCGAGGTGACGATGACATTCGGCGCGGCGAACTCGAAATCACCGACGACGGCGCGTCCGGATTTTTCGCCGCGTTGCACCGTCGATGATTCGAGCACCTCGCCGGCGACGCCGCTGACTGTGCTGCTCGTCTTCAGGATGCGGCTCGCCTGATGGCGGAACTTCAGCGTGATCGTGCCCTTGGCGACATGCTCCATCACGCGCCGCACGAAAGGCTCGATGACGCCGGGACCGGTGCCCCAAGTCAGATGGAAACGCGGTACCGAATTGCCGTGGCCGTGGGCCAGACCGCCGCCGCGCTCGGCCCAGCCGACGACCGGAAACCAGCGCATGCCCATACCATGCAGCCAGGGGCGCATCTCGCCGGCGGCGAAGTCGATATAGCCTTCGGCCACCTTGCGCGGCCAGTGATCCTCCGGCCGGTCGAACTGCGCCGAACCCAGCCAGTCCTGCAGCGCGAGCTCGCGGCAGTCCCGGATCTTCAGCCGCCGCTGTTCCGGACTATCGACGAAAAACAGGCCGCCGAGCGACCAGAACGCCTGGCCGCCGAGCGAATTCTCGCCCTCCTGCTCGAGCAGGATGATTTTTTTGCCGGCATCGCCAAGCTCGGCGGCGGCGACCAGACCGGCCAGCCCGCCGCCGACGATGATTGCGTCCGCCTGTTCCGCCAAGGTTTCCTCCCTCTTCGATGCTTAGCGCAGCTTATCGTGATGTGAGCGCGCTCGCTCGTGAAGCGCAAGGGGGAGACGCGAGCCATCTCGCCACGCCTGGCTTTCGTGGAGATGTCAAAGAGCACGGCTTCCCGTTCTCGCGCCTCTCGGCCGAGCTATGAGGGTGTGGGAGGCGGCGCATGGCATTGCGTCGTCTAGTTTAGTGAGTGGACGCGCTGCCATGCGCCGCCGGCGTTTTCCCCTCTGCCGGCACCGGCCCATCGCCTTGATCCCCGGTAAGCTGGGGAGGCGCGGGCGCTCAGCCCGGCACAGGGCCGAAACCTTCCCCGCTCACCGTTGCGGGAAACGACTTCGGCGCCACACTTGCCTGAGTACCCGGTCGTACGTACCCGATCCCACTGGCAAGCTGCCGAACGTATTATCGGTGAGCGGCGCACCCCCGTGGACAGATTCTCAAAAAGATTGCTGACAACTGCTGACAGGGATCAAACCTCACGCGTACCTGGCTTCCAGATGCTTGCGGAAATGCTCTGCGTTGAGTTCCTCACCTGTCGCGCGGGAGATCAATTCCGGCGTGGACCACATCGACGCCTGCGACCAGATTTTTTCCCGCCGCCAGTCATTGATCGCCGAGAACTCGCCCTTGGCGATCCTGTCATTGGCGTCCGGCACATCCTTGAGGATCGCACTCCAGAGCTGCGCGGCGATCATCGCGCCGAGTGTATAGGAGGCGAAATAGCCGAAGGCGCCAGCAGGCCAGTGCACGTCCTGCATCGGCCCGTCGGCCGGATTGTCTATGGTCGACAGGGCGAGATAAGCCTTCATCTTCGCGTCCCACGCTTCCGGCAGGTCGCGTGCCTCCAGCCGACCAGCGAGCAAATCCTGCTCCAGCTCGAAACGCAGGATGACGTGCAGCGGATAGGTCACCTCGTCGGCATCGACCCGGATGAAGCCGCGCTCGACACGATGCACATGCGGCAGGATGTCATCGATCGACCAATCCTCGCCGAGATGTTTTTCGACGATCGGCAGCGCCCAGCGCCAGAAGGCCGGATTGCGGCCGATCTGCTTCTCGACGAACAGGCTCTGGCTTTCGTGCATCGCCATGCCGCGCGCTTTGCCGAGCGGCCAGTTCGACCATTGGCGCGGCAGGCCCTGCTCATAGAGCGCGTGGCCCGTCTCGTGCAGCACGCCCATCAGTGACGACAGGAACTCGGTGGCCTTGTAGCGCGTGGTGATGCGCACATCGGTCGGCACGCCGCCGCAGAACGGGTGGTGCGAAATGGACAGGCTGCCATGCGTGACGTCGAAGCCGACCGCAGCCATCATGGTAAGCCCGAGTTCGCGCTGCCGTTCGATCGGATAGGCGCCGGAGAGCGGTTTCAGCGGGCGCGTTGCGAGGCGTTTCTCCTGGACCTCCAGCGCACGGGGCACGAAGCCGACGAGGAAGTTTTTCAACTCCTCGAAAATCGGCGCGACGAAGCTGGCGCGTGTGCCGGGATCGTACTGTTCGATCAGCGCATCGTAAGGGTCGAGCTTCAGCGCCGCGGCGCGCAACGCAGATTCCTCACGCGCCAGCACGAGCACTTCTTCCAACGCCGGCAGGAAGCCTGCCCAATCATTGCGGGCGCGCAGCTCCCGCCAAAGCTGCTCGGAGCGCATCCGGACGCGCGTCTGCCGTTCGACGAAGGTCTGGGGCAGGCAGGTGAGATTGATGTACTGCCGACGGAATTCGCGCACCGCCGCCCGCTGCTCGGACGAAAGATCCGCCTGTTCGGCGACGCTCAGCCAATCGCCGATCTCGGGTTGCGTTGCCATGTTGTGATACATACCGGAGAGGACCGACATCGCCTCGGCACGGGCCTCGCCGCCGCCGACAGCCATATGCGTCGCCTCGTCGGCGCCGAGGATCGCTGTTGCGTGTTCCAGCGCCTCCAGCCGGCGGCCAAGCTGATCGAGCTTTTCGTAAGACATGTCCTGCTCCGGGTTTTCGCGGAGACCGGATACGAACGTGGGAGGATTCGCAAGGTCCACTTGCGTCAGCCGACTGCGCAGTGCTCAATTGAGCCCGAGCCGAGGAGGGACGTGATGCTCGCAACGATCCTGATTGCGCTGGTGGCGCTGATCCACATCTACATCGTCGTGCTGGAGATGTTTCTCTGGGACAAGCCGCAAGGCCGGAAAGCGTTCGGCACGACCGCGGAGTTCGCCGCGCAATCCAAGGTGCTCGCCGCAAACCAGGGTCTCTACAACGGCTTCCTCGTCGCGGGTTTGCTCTGGGGTCTCTATCTCGGCGAGGCCGGATTCCAGGTGAAGGTCTTCTTCCTGCTTTGTGTGCTGGTTGCCGGCCTCTACGGCGCGGCGACCGTCAGCATGCGGATACTCTATGTGCAGGCGGTGCCCGCGGTGCTGGCCCTGATTGCGCTTTGGCTCGGATGGTGAAGCTCAGCGTTCCGTGAGTTTCAGCTCGATGCGGCGGTTGCGGTCGCGCGCTTCCTGCGTGTCGGCGGCGTCCAGCGGTTGAAATTCGCCAAAACCGGCAGCCACCAGCCGGTTGGCCGGCACGCCATTGGCGATCAGGAATTTCACCACGGACGTGGCGCGCGCCGAAGAGAGCTGCCAGTTGTCCTGGAAGCGGCCGGAACCTGACATCTGCACATTGTCGGTATGCCCGTCGACGCGCAGCACCCAGTTGATCTCCGGCGGGATTTCCTTCTGCAATTCGATCAGTGCGCCGGCAAGTTTGCGCATCTCGTCCTGCCCGGCCGTATTGATCTGGTCCGAGCCCGAGGGAAAGAGCACTTCCGACTGGAAGACAAAACGATCGCCGACGATGCGGATGTTTTCGCGATCAGAGAGGATTTCGCGCAGCCGCCCGAAGAAGTCAGAGCGGTAGCGGTTTAATTCCTGCACACGCTGGGCGAGCGCGACGTTCAGGCGGCGGCCGAGATCGGCGATCTTGGTGTTGGACTCGCGGTCGCGAACCTCCGAGGCATCGAGCGCATCTTCCAGCGCGCCGATCTGCTTTCTAAGCGCGGCGATCTGTTGATTGAGCAGCTCGACCTGAGAGAGTGCCTGCTGGCTAATCTGGCGCTCGGTATCGAGTTCACCAGAAATTCGCCCAATCCGCTCCGTCGCGGCGGCGTCAGCGCCCGCGCCCTGGCTGAGCAGCGCCTCGAGCCGGGAGCGCTCCGTTTCGGCGACGTTGAGCGATGCCTGCAGGTTCAGGAGCTGGTCCTGTGCATCCTGCGCGTTGGATTGTTCGAGCGCGAGAAGCTGGGTCAGCTCGTTGATCTGCGAGTTGAGGCGGTTCAGGACCTCGTCCTTGCCGGATATCTCGCGCGACAGGAGGAACTGCGCCAGCACGAAGACCGACAGCAGGAACATGATGGCGAGCAGCAGCGTCGACAGCGCGTCGACAAACCCCGGCCAGTAGTCGATGACGCGCTGGCTGCGGCGTGCCCGGGAAAGAGCCATTTAGTGGACCCCTTGCTTGCGCAATGCGTCGGCGATCTTGTCGAGCGTCGCGCGCAGAGCCTTCTGCTCCTCGGATTGCGCCTCGACCCAGTCGCGCATGATCTGCTGCTCGTTGCGCATGTTCTTCACCAATCCCGAAATGCCCTCGGCCAGATTGGCCATGGCGGTGGCGGTGCGCTGATTCGAGCCGCCCGCCTCCTGGATGGTGCGCAGCCGCTCGGTCAGCGAGCGGAATTCGTCGGATGAGGTGGCGGCTTTGCCGGTGTCGACGATCTGGATGTCGGACGACAAATCCGTCACCGAGGAGAGCCAGTTTTCGAGCTCGGTATAAAAGCGCGTCTGGGCGCGCCCGGCCTGCAGGTCGAGGAAGCCGACGACCAGCGATCCGGCAAGGCCGAAGAGCGATGACGAGAACGCCGTGCCCATGCCGGACAGTGGCGCAGAGAGCCCCGACTTCAGCGCCTCCAGCACATCATTTGCGTCGCCCGAGCCGGGATCGAGCGACTGGATCGTGTCGCCGATGGAACCGATCGTCGCGAGCAAGCCCCAGAAGGTGCCGAGCAGGCCGAGAAAGACGAGCAGTCCGGTCAAATAGCGCGTGATGTCGCGCGATTCGTCCAGGCGGCTGGCGATGGAGTCCAGCATCGAGCGCATCGAGCTGGTGGTGAGCGCGAGGGTGGACGAGCGGCTCAGCAGCGCCTTCATCGGCGCCAGCAGCACCGGTTCAGTCTCTTCCGAGCCGGCGCGGAAGGAATTTACCCAGCGGACCTCACGGAAAAGGCGGAT
>DATJTE010000245.1:0-4204 GCA_035503715.1 Rhizobiaceae bacterium
CAAAAAACCCGCCGTCACTGGCGACGGCGGGCTTTTTTGGGATGCAGGAGAGGTTGGCGTCCTTTTCTGGACGCGGTCCCTTTCCGGCCTTGTGATGAGAAAAGCGCGCGAGGTGCGCGTTAGCCGATGATTTCAGCCGTAACCTGGCCGAGGCCGCCAAGGCCAATGGCGCGGGCTGCGCCGGTCGAGAGGTCGAGCACGCGGCCACGGACGTAGGGGCCACGGTCGTTGACGGTGACGATCACGCTGCGACCGCCATGGGTCACGCGCAGCTTGGTACCGAACGGCAGCGAGCGGTGGGCGCAGGTCATCGCGTTCTCATTGAAGCGCTGGCCCGAAGCGGTCTGCCGGCCGGACTCGTTGCCGTAGGTCGAGGCGACGCCGGTGAAGCTATGGCCGCCGATCGAGGCATTGGCGTCGAGCCAGGAGCTCTTGTGGGAAGCTTCCAGCTCATGGCTGACGTGGTGGAAGTGATGCACCCGATAGTGCCTGGAGTGGGCAGACGCCTCGGTGGCGGTTCCACCGATCATGAGAGTCGCAGCGAAAGCAGCGAGCGCCAGATTCGAGCGGGTTAGAGTTCCCGCCGTCGACTTCTTGGTAGTGAGCATTCGAAGACCCTTCAGATAGTATTGCCACATACGTGACAAGTGGAACCCCCGTCCCAGTTTGCGAGGGCCGCCGTTTTGCGTCGCAATATGGCGTGAATTTGGCAGTAAAGCCGGAAATTTCGGAATGAAATATCTTGTTACTTCGAACAGATGATCGAATGATGTTCCGTAACTTTGCGCGTTAACAAATTCTTAACCAATGAATTATTTGGAATTACTGTATTACGAAGTCGTTACCAAGCTTTATCTTGTCTCTACAAGTAGTGGGCAAATGGAATGGCAAGATCGGATTCGTTCCTCCCAAGCCCATCGAAACAGCCCTGCGTTTTCCGCATGCAACCTCTGACCGGGAGATGGCTGGCGCCTTCGGCGCGGTCGGCGGGAGGTTCAGTTGGAGGGAACCGGCGAAATCCAGGAATCCCTCTCGCATCCGTCTCGGGTCCGTCTCGCATCCGTCCCGGACGAAATCGATCCGCAGATGCGGGCTTCATCGCAATGAAGATCGCCATGCCGATCACATCGCCGTCATGTTGCACCTGCGCTCCCTCTATGTTAGCAAAGCCGCGATTTTAACGATGCTGATACGCTCGTATCGGTCGAAAATCGAAGTCCCGCTTGAATTCCAAGGGCTTGGATCGCTTGGCGCCGCTTCGTGGCGACGGTTTTTCCCTTGCGAGTTTGACAGCAATAAAGAGCAAGGCCTGTGGCTGCAGAAGATCCGTCTGTTTCGGGAGTGTCTGGTCGTTACGCGACGGCCTTGTTCGAGTTGGCCCGCGATGAAAGAGCCATCGACGCGGTCAGGGCCGATCTCGACAAATTCGATGCGATGCTGAATGACAGCGCCGACCTGAAGCGGCTGGTGCGCAGTCCGGTGTTTGCTGCGGACACACAGTTGAAGGCGCTCTCGGCGGTGCTGGAGAAGGCCGGAATTACCGGCATCTCGGCGAACTTCCTGAAAGTGCTCGCCTCCAATCGCCGCCTGTTCTCGGTCGCCGACGTGATCCGCGCGTTCCGCGCGCTGGTCGCGAAGTTCAAGGGCGAAGCCAGCGCCGACGTCACCGTCGCCGAGCCGCTCTCCGACAAGAATCTCGACGCCCTGAAGACCGCGCTGAAAGCAGTGAGCGGCAAGGACGTTACCCTCCATGTGAAAGTCGATCCCTCGATCATCGGCGGCCTTGTCGTCAAGCTCGGCAGCCGCATGGTCGATAGTTCGCTTCGCACCAAACTCAATTCGATCAAGCACGCGATGAAAGAGGCAGGCTGATGGACATCCGCGCCGCGGAAATTTCCGCGATCCTCAAAGACCAGATCAAGAATTTCGGCCAGGAGGCCGAGGTCTCCGAAGTCGGACAGGTGCTGTCCGTCGGTGACGGTATCGCCCGTGTCTACGGCCTCGATAACGTTCAGGCCGGCGAGATGGTCGAGTTCGAGAACGGTACCCGCGGCATGGCGCTGAACCTCGAAACCGACAACGTCGGTATCGTGATCTTCGGCGGTGACCGCGAGATCAAGGAAGGCCAGACCGTCAAGCGCACCCGCTCGATCGTGGATACGCCGGTCGGCAAGGGCCTGCTCGGCCGCGTCGTCGACGCGCTCGGCAATCCGATCGACGGCAAGGGTCCGATCCAGTCGACCGAGCGCAAGCGCGTCGACGTCAAGGCACCCGGCATCATTCCGCGCAAGTCGGTGAACGAGCCGATGGCGACCGGCCTCAAGGCGATCGATGCGCTGATCCCGATCGGCCGCGGCCAGCGCGAGCTGATCATCGGTGACCGCCAGACCGGCAAGACCGCGATCGCGCTCGACGCGATGCTGAACCAGAAGCCGCTGAACGCCACCGGCGACGAGAAGATCAAGCTCTACTGCGTCTACGTCGCAGTCGGCCAGAAGCGCTCCACCGTTGCCCAGTTCGTGAAGGTCCTGGAAGAGCAGGGTGCGCTGGAATACTCCATCGTCGTCGCCGCGACGGCTTCCGACCCGGCGCCGATGCAGTACATCGCGCCGTTCACCGGCTGCACCATGGGCGAATACTTCCGCGACAACGGCATGCACGCGGTCATCATCTATGACGACTTGTCCAAGCAGGCCGTCGCCTACCGCCAGATGTCGCTGTTGCTGCGCCGTCCGCCGGGCCGCGAAGCCTATCCGGGCGACGTGTTCTATCTCCACTCCCGCCTGCTGGAGCGGGCGGCGAAGCTCAACGACGAAAAGGGCGCTGGCTCGCTGACGGCGCTGCCGGTGATCGAAACCCAGGCCAACGACGTGTCGGCCTATATCCCGACCAACGTCATCTCGATCACCGACGGTCAGATCTTCCTGGAAACGGATCTGTTCTTCCAGGGCATCCGTCCCGCGGTGAACGTCGGCCTGTCGGTGTCGCGCGTCGGATCGTCGGCGCAGACCAAGGCGACCAAGAAGGTCGCCGGCAAGATCAAGGGCGAGCTCGCGCAGTACCGCGAAATGGCGGCGTTCGCGCAGTTCGGCTCCGACCTCGACGCCACCACCCAGCGCCTGCTCAATCGCGGTTCGCGCCTGACCGAACTCCTGAAGCAGCCGCAGTTCTCGCCGCTGAAGATGGAAGAGCAGGTTTGCGTGATCTGGGCCGGCACCAACGGCTATCTCGATCCGCTGCCGCTCAACAAGGTGCGCGCGTTCGAGGACGGCCTGCTGTCGCTGTTGCGCGGCAAGCATGTCGACCTTCTCAACGCCATCCGCGACAGCCGCGATCTCTCCGATGACTCGGCCGCCAAGCTGAAGTCGGTGGTCGAAGGTTTCGCCAAGTCGTTCAGTTAAGCGCGCCGTCATGGCCGCGACGCTGTCGCGGCCATCGACATGTTCGGGCGCAACAGAAGCAGGATGTGCCCGGCACGATGCCGGGCATAACGAAAAGTGAGGTTTGCGATCGGGTCTCCTGAGGGACGGATCGCCGGGGTGAGCTCAGAATGGCGTCACTGAAAGACATGCGGGTCCGCATCGCCTCGACCAAGGCGACGCAGAAGATCACCAAGGCGATGCAGATGGTGGCGGCGTCGAAACTGCGCCGCGCGCAGAGCGCCGCCGAAGCCGCGCGGCCCTATGCCGAGAAGATGGATGCGGTCATCTCCAATATCGCCAGCGCCGCCAATGGCTCGCCCGGCGCGCCGGCGCTGCTGGCCGGCACGGGCAGGGACCAGGTGCACCTGCTGCTGGTCTGCACCGGCGAGCGCGGCCTTTCCGGCGCCTTCAATTCCTCGATCGTGCGTCTGGCGCGCGAGCGCGCCCAGGCGCTGATGAGCCAGGGCAAGGAAGTGAAGTTCTTCTGCGTCGGGCGCAAGGGTTACGAGCAGCTCCGCCGCCTGTTCGACAAGCAGATCATCGAGCATCTCGACCTGCGTGCGGTCCGCCAGCTCGGCTTCGTCAATGCCGAGGAGATCGCCCAGAAGGTGATCGCCCGTTTCGAGGCCGGCGAGTTCGATGTCTGCACGCTGTTCTATTCGCGCTTCAAGTCGGTGATCGCGCAGATCCCGACCGCCGAGCAGATCATCCCGCCGGTGTTCGAGGCGGCCAAGGAAGCTTCGACCGAAGCGACCGCGACCTACGAATACGAACCCGAGCAG
>DATJTE010000246.1:0-79963 GCA_035503715.1 Rhizobiaceae bacterium
GGTCCTGGCGTCGTGCTGACGAATGACCGGTATCCGCTGAAGATGCGTGATGCGTACCGGCCCGAAGGTCCGGTGATCGAGGACAATGTGACGCTCGGTGGCGGCGTCACGGTATGTCCGGGGCTTCGCATCGGCGCGGGATCGTTTGTCGCGGCCGGCGCCACGGTGACGAAGGATGTGCCACCGATGAGCCTTGTGATCGAGTTCGGCAAGATCCGGCCATTGCCCGACAAGCTGCGCGAGCCGAACATGGCGCTCTCCTGGCGCAAGTTCCTGAGCTGACGGGCGGGAGCTGTGATGGCATGAGTGGCGAAGGCATCCTCCTGGTCGGGTGCGGAAAACAGGCCGAGAAACACATCGCCGGTTTCCAGGCTGCCGGGCTGACCGACATCGTGCTCAACGATATCGACCCGAAGCTTGCGGCGTCTCTCGCCGATCGCAAGGGGCTGCGCTGGGTTGAGACCATCGACGAGGCGTTGTCCGATCCGAAGATTGCAGCCGTCGATGTCTGCACGCCGACGCCGTTCCACTATCCGCTTCTCACGGCTGCCTTCAACGCGGGCAAGCACGCATTTTGCGAGAAGCCGCTATGCGAAACCGCCGAGCAAGGGCGCGAACTTGCCCGACTGGCGGAAGAGAGAAATCGCAAATGCGCATTGGGGTTCATCTACCGCTTCGCGCCCGCGTTCGAGCGCCTGAAGGCGCTGCTCGACGATGAGGAACGTGCAGAACACGGTGTTCTCGGCCGCACGATCCACGCCACGCTGAAGGTTGGCGGCAGAGGTTCGCACGCGGAGTGGAAGCACCGTTTGGCCGACGGCGGCGGCGCCATCAACGAAATGCTCGTGCATATGCTCGATCTCGCCATGTTCCTGTTTGGAACGGACGGAGACGCGAAGCTTCTGCACAAGGCGCTATTGCAGCCGGTGCGCACCATCAACGGCAAGCAGATGATCGCCGACGCCGAGGACTATGTGGTGGCGCAGGCGCGTTTCGGCGGCGTCGAAATCCTGCTCGAAGCGGACCTCGTGACGCCTGTTTTCTTTCAGCAGGTCATCGTCCAAAGCGAGAACGGGACTTTTACCGGCTCGATCCAGGATCGCCAGCCAAGCAGCCTTTATCTGATGCAGCCGAGCGGCGAATATCCGGCCGGCACGACGGAGTTCGCGTTCGGCGAGATGGACCTGTTCATCAAGCAGATGACGGATTTTGCCCGAGTCCTACGGGAGCGGGATTATATGCCGCGCAGTTCCATCACCAATGGCGTGCGCCTCCTCGAACTCATCGAAAAGATCAGGCAAGCCTGACGTTGGCAAGCGGCGTTAGGTCGCGTCAGGGCAAGCTTCTGGCCTGATAGAGCATCAAATCCAAGCCCGTTGAACCGCAACGCTCCCGGCGATAGGAAGCAGCGGGGCTAAGAAGGATCAGATTTAATGACGCAAGTTCCCTTTATCGATCTCAAGGCGCAGTACGCGCGCATCAAACCGGAGATCGAGCGCGCCATTGCCGGGGTTCTGGATGACGGCCGCTACATCATGGGGCCGGCGATCAACCGTTTCGAGGCCGAACTCGCGGAATATTGCGGTGTGAAACATGCGATCAGCTGCTCCAGCGGCACAGATGCGCTGGTCATGCCGCTGATGGCCTATGGCATTAGGCGTGGCGACGCGGTCTTCCTGCCCTCCTTCACATACACCGCGAGCGCGGAAGTCGTTCTCCTGTGCGGCGCGTCGCCAGTGTTCGTCGATGTCGACCCCGAGACCTTCAACATCGACTTGGCGGACCTGGAACGAAAGATCGCCGCGACCCGTGCCGCAGGTGAACTTACACCGAAGGTCATCCTCGCGGTGGATTTGTTCGGCTTGCCGGCGGATTGGGCTGAGCTGAACGCGCTCGCTTCGCGCGAAGGCCTATACCTGATCGACGATGCGGCGCAGTCGTTTGGCGGCGTCTACCGCAATGGCCGCGTCGGTTCTCTGGCGCCAGTGACTGGCACGAGCTTCTTTCCCGCCAAGCCGCTGGGCTGCTACGGCGACGGCGGCGCGATCTTCACCAATGACGATGATCTGGCCGATGCGCTGAAATCGATCCGCATCCACGGCACCGGCAGCCACAAATACGAAGTTATCCGCGTCGGGATGAACGGCCGGCTCGACACGCTTCAGGCAGCGATCCTGTCGGTGAAGCTCTCGATCTTCGATGACGAGCTCGAGGCGCGCGAACGCATCTCGCGCGTTTACGACACACATCTCGATGGCGTGGTGACGACGCCGAAGCGCGTCGAGGGTCACCGGTCCGCCTGGGCGCAATACACGATCAAGACGGATCGGCGCGACGAACTGCAGAAGGCGCTGAACGCGGCCGGTATTCCGACCATGATCTATTACCCCAAGCCGATGCACTTCCAGGCGCCGTATGGGCCCTATGGCGAAGGCGAGGGATCGCTGCCGGTGTCAGAAGCCCTGTGCGATCAGGTCATCAGCCTGCCGATGCATCCTTATCTCAAGGACGAGGAAGCGATCGCGATCTCGGATGCGGTGCGGGCGGCGCTGAGCTAGCCGCGGGCGCCGGTCTTCAACCGGAACTCAGCGTGACGGCCGAGGCTCTCTCGCTGCGTATGTCGCTGGTGATGGAGTTATAGACCTCCACCAGCCGTGCACCGTCATTTTGCCAGGAAAGCGCGCGCGCCGCGCTCTCCAGCTTGGCGTCCAGCGTTCCATCGCGCCGCCGTGCGATCAGGTCGCGCAGCATGGCCGCAGCTTCATCGAAGCGGTCTTCGTCGATCTCGCAGCCGTTGCCATGCTCACGGATCAGCATCTGAATGTTCACCAGATGGGTGGCGGCGATTGGCAGTCGCGCCATCACCATCTCGTGGAATTTGTTCGGCAGGCAATAGAGGATGTTGAGTGGCGAATCCTTTGCTCCGGCGACGACACCGATATCAGCACCTGAAGCGTAAGCCACGACATCGTTCGGCGGCCGCATGGGAACAATGTGGACCCGGTCACCGACACCGTTATCAGCGATGCGTTGTATAAGCGACTGCCGGTATTCCTCCCAGCTTTCCTTGAACTCCGTCACGAAAACCGCGTGGAACTCCGGCACATGGGGCAGGAGGTCGATGATCAGCTCCAGGCCGCGGTGCGCACTGGCATTGCCGCACCAGAATAGCAGCGGCACATTGGCGTCGAGGCCGCAATCCTGCCGGATGCGCATATCGCGCTGCGGAGGTTCATAGTCACGGGTGTTGCGGATCGGAACGACGGCAGACTTGACCGTGTAGTTTTGCTGAAACCAATCGGCGAGGGATTCGCCAATCGTCGTCATACGGTCGGCGCGGGCCGCGATAAGTCGTTCGAGGCGCCGGTACACGACATCGACCGGCGACGTCCATTTCGCCATCCGCCCATTCAGCCGGAACTGGTGGCCGGAGATCTCAACCGCATCGTAGACGAACTTGGCGCCGAGCGCGGTCGCGACCGAGTCACCTGCGACGATCGAATGAGTATCATGGGCGTGAACAATGCCCGGGGCCGGAATGCCCGCCTTCAACTCACTTTCGACGTGGTTCAAAACCGATGCTGCGAATTGGGCATGCCGGATGCTGCGGGTCAGATAGAGGAGGCAGAAGAACATCAGGTCGATGGTCGTTTGGTTCTCGTAATCCGACGGCTGGATAGGGCTTTCGCGATCGGGATGAGCCTGCTTCCACCATCCGAGGTGAGCAATGGAAATCCGCCGCAAATAACCCCCGATTGCACCAAAAGGATCAAATCGCAGCTTCTGCGCCGCACTCTTCTTCGCAGGGGCGCCGGACATGGCGGCATCCGCTTTCGCCGCAGAGGCGGAAGTCGGTCTTGATGGTTTTCGAAGCCGCAATAACGAGACTTCGAGCGCCCTGAAGAACTTGTAGCCGAATTGACGGAAGCGCAGCAGGAAAGCGCAAAAACGCTCCAGCGATGGCGGCAGCAGATCGAGACTTGCGTCGCGCATCGCCTGATCGATGTCTTCACGCTTCAATCGAGCGAGGTCGGCATCGGAAAAGGCGACGAAACGAACGCCGGCCGCGGTGGCGAGCAGATCTTCCTGCGGCAAACCCTTGCAGTAGACAGTCACCGAATAGCCGCCGTCACGCAGCGCGCGCGCCTGGCGTACAACCCTGGTGATACGATAGAGGTTCTTGGCCGAGATCAGGCAGACGCGGGGGCGGGCTTCAAACGGCGCGTTCATTGTGCGTCATTTCGAAAAGGCGGGCGCGTCGCTCGGTTCTGCAGCCCCCGTGCGCACGATCTTCCCATCCACGATATGGATGCCGCATTCTTCCTTGGCCTGCCCGCGCCAGCGCCCGGCGCGCTCGTCCTCGCCGTCTGCAACGGGCGACGTGCAGGGCCAGCAGCCGATCGAGAGATAGCGCTGGGCCACCAGCGGATGCGGCGGAAGATCATGCGCCTTGAAGTAGGCGTTGATGTCGTCCTTTCCCCACTGCGCCAGCGGATTGACCTTGATCTTTCCGGCGCCGTCTTCCTCGAAAACGGGAAGGGCTGACCTCGTCGCGCTCTGATAACGCTTGCGTCCGGTGATCCAGGCCTTGAACGGCCCGAGCGCCTTCTCGATGGGAAGTGTCTTGCGATAGTGGCAGCAACGGTCCGGCGCGGACGCGTGGAGCTTTCCGTCTGGGTCGACCGACTTAAGGTCTGCTTCGTCCGGCAAAATATCGAGGACGCCGGTAAGACCCAGTTGTGCGACCAGTGTGTCGCGATAGTCGATCGTCTCCTGGAACAGCATGCCGGTGTTCAGGAACAGCACGGGCAGGGATGGTTCGATGCGCGAGACCATGTGAAGGAGAACCGCCGAGTCCGCGCCAAAAGACGAGACGAGCGTCAGCGACTCACGGAAATCCTTTCGGATCAACTGAGTGAGTAGAGCTTCCGGGACGAGTTCGCCATAGCGCTTGACGAGATTGAGGGTGCGCGGCGTGCTGATGCCGGCCTCGATGACGTCATATTGCGCCTCGGCGACCGCCGGCGCGATGTCGGGGTTCTCCAGCGCAAGAGCCACGGTCGCCCGCACGAAGGAGCGACGGTCACGGAGATCGAAACATTTGCCGGAAAGCTCGACGGCCTTGACGTTGCCGGAGGCAGACAGGTCGTTCACAGCGGCCGTCAGGCTGATCTCGCCGGCTGAACCTGCCGACAGCTTGTCCAGCGCGTCGAAGACGCTGTCGTCAAAAATCCAGCGTCCGTAAGCAACCGTGTGAGACGGCGCTTCCGCCGTTTCCGGCTTCTCAACGACCTGCCGGATGCGGCCGTCATGTTTGGCGCCGTCGAGATCGATGACGCCGTAATTCGAGAGCAGATCGTCCGTCATCTGCACGGCGCCGATGACGGTGCCACCGGGCTCGTAAGCCGCAACCATTTCCGGCAGGCCGGTTCCGTTGCCGACCATCAGCAGATTGGGCACGATCACCGCAAAAGGCTCGCCTTCGACGAGTTCGCGGGCCACTTGCAGGGCATTTCCGAGACCCAGCCGCTGCGGTTGGCTGACGAACACCGCTTCGCTGGAGCGTATGCCGAGTGTCTCGGCGGCGGAGACCATTCCCGAATTGTCGTTGGAGCCGTCGACGATCTGGCGCTCGAACTGGGACTTTTCCTCGCACGTCACGAAAATGAAGCGCGTGATGCCGGCGGAACGGGCCTCCTCAATCGCGAACTGGACGATTGGCTTGTCGATGATAGGACGCAACTCGCTGTACTGCGAGAAATAGCCGGGACGCGGCGCGCGGCTGCGCGCGGTCCCTGCGACGGGCAATACAACGGTTTTTATGCCGTTCGACATGGTGTCCCTTCGGGTTGCCCCAGGCAAATCGCACGTCCGGACTGTCCTACAGTCAAGCTGCGCTCATGCCAAGCATCGACCTCCCGTGCGGCAAGACAATGTCGCTGAGATTATTTGTTCCAGGACACTCTCGGCAGGATCTTCCGCGTTTCGATCTGGTCCTTGTAGCGAACCACCTTTTCGAGCATGCCGACCAGCACGTCCTCGGTGAGCAGGTTCGGCTTCAAGCCGAGTTCCTTAAGGGCGGAGAACTGCACGTTGTAGTAGTGCTCTTCCTTTTCCTTGCGCGGATTGTCGATGTTCTTGATCGCCACATCGATACCGACGCGCTTGCCGGCCTTCTGCACCTTGTCGGCGAGATCGTTGACCGAGAACAGCTCGGTGAACTGGTTCATGATGCGCAGCTCGCCCTTGGCGACCGGCGACTCTGCGGCGAGCCGGACGCATTGAAGCGTGTCGAGCAGATTGAGATAGCCGCGCGTCTGGCCGCCCTTGCCGTAGACGGTCAACGGAACGCCGGCCACCGCCTGCACAAGGAAGCGGTTCACCACAGTGCCGAAGATGTCGTCATAGTGGAAGTTCGGCATCAGGCTTTCGTCGCGGTCAGCCTCGCCGGTAGACAGACCGTAGACCGGACCCTGCATAAGGTCAGTGACCATCAGCCCGTAGGTGCGCACGTAAAACCACAGCAGATCGGTGTCGAGCACCTTCGTCGTATGATAGAGCGAGCCCGCCGCGCGCGGGAAGAGAACCCGGTCCTTGCGGCCTTTGTGCTCAAGCTCCAGCCAGCCTTCCTCGATGTCGATATTGGGCGTGCCGTACTCGCCCATCGTGCCAAGCTTCACGATATGGCAGTCCGGCGCATGGTTGATAGCGCCCCAGATGCAATTGAAGGTGACGTCGAGATTGTTGCGAAGCGTAAGCCTGGCCGAAGCTTCGGACCGCATCGAGTAGGGTGCTGACGGCTGCTCGGCATAGTGGACGACGACGTCGGGCTTGAATTCCTTGAAGATGGAATCATTCGCCGCCGGATCGGCAAGGTCGGCGATGCGGACATTGATCTCCTTGCCGTGATGCTCCTTGAACAGCCGCGCGCGTTCGGTCAGCACGGGCGTCGGAAACAGCGCGTTCGAGTCGGTTTCGAGCGCCATTGTACGGCGAAGATAATTGTCGACCGCCAAGACCTCGTGTCCGCTCGCAGCAAACATCATTGCCGTCGGCCAGCCTAGATACCCGTCCGCCCCTAAAATCAGAATTCTCATGAATAACACCTACTTATCGCAGCAGCATCAGGTGATGCCGCAACCTGTTGACCCCTCGGCGACAGCGCCGTACGTCGGTTACGGGCTGAACCCCTCCAAACGTGTTCGATCGGGGAGTTGTTGGAGGGCGCGTCTATCAATCCCGTCCGGTTGTGTCCAGTCATTCCGGCCCGTCGCTCGGTCGCCCTTGCGAAGACATGGCGAAATATTGCGCACCGGCAACGCGCAACTCCTCCATCGGCTCGACCTGGGCGAACAAAGCCGTCCGCCTGCCAAGTTCGGCGATCGTCCGCATATGGCGGAAAGTCCGTTGATTGGTGCTCATGTCCTTCCGGGCAAGAAAAACAACATCGCCGTCCATGTGGGCGTCGAGCACCGGCTGGATGAGATCGAGGAAAACGCCTTTTTCCCTCTCCCACGAAAGCTCCTTCGCTGCCTGCTCCGCCTTTTCCGAGTATCGGGACGGACTGGCCAGAACTGTCGAAATGGCATCCGCTAGCGCCTGAGCGTCGTAGGATTTCGCGACTTCGCCGATTCCATATACTTCGACGAGCCAGCGGTGGTTCGGCAAATCCGAAACGACGAGCGGCGTCCTGCTCATGACGGTTTCGAACAGGCGGTTGGGAAGACTGGAATGGAAGCCGGGCGTTGCCGGGTCGAGCATCACCAGCGCGATATCGGCACCGGAGCGGTATCGGATCAGCTCGCGCGGCGGCTTCCGCGACAGGAAATGGACCCTGCCGCTCAGGCCAAGATTGCGGATCTCCCCAGATAGGCTTTCGGGCATTTCAGCCATGGGCGCCATCGTCGCCAGATGAATGTCCGAGCCGAGCTTGGCCATCGCTCGCAGGCACAGCTCGAAGCCGCCGCCGGCATACATGTTGTTCGGGAAGAGCAGCAGCCTGTCCCCCTCGGAGAGCTTGCAGTCGCGGCGGATGGCATCGTCTTTTTGGATCGACACGTAGTCGAGGCAGTTGCGGACGACGCCCACTTTTCGGGCGTGGCCTTGCTGTGTGAACCACGCCGCGACGTCGGGCGTCCCGGTGATGACGAGGTCTGCGGCTTTAACGATCGCCATTTCGTGCGCGGCCACAAGGGCGAGGGAAGGGGGATGATTGCGGAGACTACGGGCCAGATTGCTCGCGCGGCCGGAAAAGTCCGGATATTCGACGGCGTCGACAATGAGCCCGCAACCCGTGCGTTCATGAAGGCGCCGGCCGGCTTCGAGTGCCAGCGAGTCATGTACGACGCACACGGCGACCTTTCGGCCGGCGAGCGTGACGTCCGTCCAATCCGCAAACGCGAAAACCTGGGTGAAAAAGCGTTCCCAGATCGGGAGCGGCCTGACTTTTCGCCCCGTGACACGGCGAACAAACGCGCGGGCGAGTGCGGCGAGGCTCATACTGGACGGCTTCCCGGCAGCAGTTTCTCGACAACCGTCTCGCCAATCGCGAGAGACGATGTCAGGCCCGGACTTTCGATGCCATAGAGCGCGACCAGATTATCGATGCCGGTCAATTCGGGTCCATGGAGCGCGAAGTCCGCGACCGGAGCGCCCTCCGGGTAAATCTTGGGTCGGACACCGACATAGTCGGGATAGAGTGCGCTATTTGGCAGACCGGGCCAATAGCGCCGGATCTCGTTTTCGAACAGCTTCATACGGGCGCCGTCGGGATCTTCGAACGAATAGTCGACGCTGTCTTTCCATTCGATGTCCGGGCCGAATTTGGCGCGGCCGGCGAGGTCGAGCGTGAGGTGAATGCCGAGCCAGGCGCCGCTTGGCATCGGATAGATCAGCCGGCTGAAGGGTGCTTTGCTGGCCAGGCTGAAATAGTGGCCCTTGGCCGGGTAGGTTTCCGGCACCGCATAGCCGGAGCGGTACCCCAGCATTCTGCCAAGCCGCGTGGCGCTCAACCCGGCTGCAATGACGAGCCGCTGACATGTAAGGTCGAATGTTCCTTCCGGTCCCGATGTCGTCAGAACGAAATCGCCGGAGGGGGTGGTTTCGATGGCGTCGACAGATGTGTTGAGGACAAGCTGTCCGCCGCGGCTCAGGAAATCGCCTTCAAGCGCTTGCATGAACTCATGACTCGAAACGATGCCTGTGGACGGCGACAGCATCGCCGCCACGCAATTCACCTCGGGCTCAAGCACCTTCGCGTCGTCAGCTGACAGTTCGACGAGATCGCTAACGCCATTTGCGTGGGCCGTGTCCCGGATCGCGGCGAGCCGGCCAAGCTCGGCGTCGCTCGTCGCAACCAACAGCTTGCCGCATTTGCGGGTTCCCACGCCATGCTCGGCCGCGAAAGCATAAAGCATGTCGCGGCCGCGCACGCAGAATTTTGCCCGGTTCGAGCCTGTCGGATAGTAGAGCCCGCCATGCACCACCTCCGAGTTGCGCGAACTCGTCTCGGTGCCGATCGCGTCATGGCGCTCGAGGATCATTACTTCCTGGCCGGCGATGGCCAAGGCCCGGGCGGTCGCAAGGCCGACCGCGCCTGCTCCAATGACGACCGTTTCGACGTCTGCGGTCACGCCTGCCGGCTCTCCGCATTGCCCAGCCGCTTGACCGGCTTGGCGGGCACGCCCGCCACCAGCCAGCCAGGCTCCACGTCCTTCGTCACCACCGCGCCGGCGGCAACGACGGCATGGGCGCCGACCTTGATCGACGGGATGAGGCTCGCGCCGGTAAAGACCGTCGCGCCTTCGCCGATGTTGCACCAGCCCGCGAGCCGCGCGCCCGGTGCCAGGTTCGCATAATCGCCAATCTCGCAATCGTGCTCGACAATCACGCCGGCGTGGATCATCACGCCGCGCCCGATCCTGACGAAGGGCTGAATGATGGCACCGGCGTTGATGATTGCGCCGTCGCTCACCGTCGCGGTCGAGGCGATCGTTGCGCCGGGATGAATGCTGATGAACGGCTTGAGACCAGCGTCGACGGCTGCCTGATCATGCTCGCGCTTGCGCGGCGCATCGGGGCAGCAGACGATGAAGTGTGTGGCGGCGACGTCGTTTATCGCCGCAAGCGACTTGTCGTAGGGGAGGGAGGGCGCGCCATACGCGGTCACGAACGGAAAGTCGGTGTTGGCGTCCCAGCTCATCACCGCCGCGACCTCGACGCGGTTGCGGTGGCATATCTCAAGCACGTATTTCGCCTGGGCGCCGACGCCGATCAGCAGGAGGCGAGTGCGCGGTGTCTCGGGCATCGGCGTTTCATCCTTGGCACTGGCCCGACATACGCCGGTCAGCGATAGTCGAACGGCACGTTCCGGAAGCGCTGCTGGGTGAAGTCCCAGTTCTGGGTACGCAGCTTCTCGATCATTTCCTCGAGCCCCTGGTCGACGCTGTACTTGGCCTTCCAGTTGAGAGCGTTCTTGATCTTCTGGCAGTTGATCTTGTAGTCGCGCCGATCGGTGTCTTCCTCGTCGCGGAAGGTGATGCGGGCGTCAGGCACCAGCGCCTTCACCTTGTCGGCGAGTTCACGCACCTGGACGTTGTTGGTCTCCTCACCGACGTGGAAGATCTCGCCATGGCGCAGGTAGCGCGGCGCTTCCAGCGCGGTGACCAGGGCCGAAGCCACGTCACGCACGTGGATCAGCGACCTATACTGCCGTCCACCGCCGAAGATGGTGATCTCGTCACCTTTAACCGCCTTGTAGGCGAACAGATTGGTAACGAGGTCCAGCCGGGGGCGCGGTGACCAGCCGAAGATCGTCGTCAGCCGCACGATCGTCGGCGAGAACTGCGGCATTTCCTTCGCCTTGTTGAGGATGATGTGCTCGGCGCGCAGCTTGCCATGCGCATATTCAGAGAGCGGCATGGTCGGGGTAGTCTCGACCACCTCCTCATACATGCCCGCGACATTGCCGTAGACCGAGCAGGACGAGCAGAAGACGAGATCGCGCACGAGGTCCATCTCGTGGTCGGTCATGCAGTTGACCAGCGTGTGGGTGCTCTCGACGTTTGTCGTGTAATGAGCCTTGTGATTGTAGGCGCAGGCCGGCTGGCCGACGATGCCGGCGAGATGGATCACACCATCGATGCCTTCCAAGGCGTAAGATACGTCGCGTGCGTTCCGGATGTCGCCCTCGATGAGCTGGAGCTGATCCTCGCGGCCCATAAACTGATCTTTGCCGAAGAAGAATGTGTCGAACACAACGGGGAAGTGGCCCTTCTCGATGAGCAACTCGACCACGCACGAGCCGATGTAGCCGGCACCGCCGGTGACCAGGACACGCTTCTTTTTCATAAACCCCTAGAACTCCGATTGAATGTCGAGACTTGCGCCCGCGAAGCACCCTGAATGCACCTGCGCTGCCGGTCCGCGTCCGTTCCAGCACGTCCCCGATGCGCGAAGAGGAAGAACTCGGGCAGTTAACGCAGGGCCTTGGCGATGTCAATTACCGCCCAAACGAGCGCAACCCGTGCGCCCGTTCGGGTTTCGGATTTCGGATTTCCCGGAGTTGCAGGCTCTTCAGGCCGGGAGCGGCCTGAGCGGCGTCAGACGAGCTTGCGCAGCAGCGCCAGGACTTCATCCTTGCCAACGGCGGGCTCCAGATCGGAATTGTAGACCCGGTCCGCCGGCTTGCCTCGCTTCTGGTGCACGCTGAAGTCGACGCTGGTATAGAGGTTGCGCCACGCCGGCAGGACGACGAACTTGTCATCCACCTCGATCGTGCGCTTGATCTCCTCGTCGGTGGTCAGCTCCTCATAGAGCTTTTCGCCGGGACGGGCGCCTGTCACCTTGATCTGGATTTTTTCCGGCTTGTGGCCGTATTTTGGCGCCAGTTCCTCGATCATCACCTCGGCGAGGTCGGAGATCTTGATCACCGGCATCTTCGTAACGAACACCTCGCCGCCCTGGGCTTCGACCAGCGAGTCGATCACCAGGCGCACGGACTCTTCCAGCGTCATCATGAAGCGGGTCATGCCGCGCTCGGTCAGCGTGATCGGTCCGCCCTTCATGATCTGCTCTTCGAAGATCTTGATGACCGAGCCACTCGACCCGGCGACATTGCCGAAACGCGTCGAGGCGAAGATCGGCTTCTTCGGGCCAAGGTTGAGCGCATTGGCGGCGGTGATCAGCCGCTCGCCCATCAGCTTCGAGGTGCCCATGACGTTGGTCGGGTTCACCGCCTTGTCGGAGCTGGTGAACAGCACCCGCTCGACGCCGGCGTTGCGCGCCGCGGTGATGACGTTCTGGACGCCAAGGATGTTGGTGCCGATCGCGGCCTGTGGATGCGTCTCGCAGAGCGGCACATGCTTGTAGGCGGCGCAGTGAAAGACGTGATCAACGCCTTCGAAGAAGGTGCTGAGATGCTGCACGTTCTGGACATCGGCCATGTAGCAGGCGATGCGCTTGTGGGGATTGTCCTTCTCGAAGGCCCACAGCAGGGTCTCGGAATGATCGAGTGCCCGGACTTCTTCCGCGCCCGCCTTGAGAAGCTGGCGGACCAGCTCTCCACCCACCGTGCCAGCCGCGCCGGTCACGGCGACGCGCTTGTTCTTGAAATTTCCGCTCATGAACCCTGTCTGGGATGCGCGACCCGCCAGGCCGCTCGGGAAAAACCGACGCGTCGTCTATCATAGGGGGTCTGGTGCCACAAGGCAGGGATACAGTGAGCCAAATTCCGTGCGGAGCGTGGAGTTGCAATTGGAACAAGCCCTGCTTAAGTGCCGCGATGCAATCGGATACCGGTCATTCTCTTCCCTTGGATTTGAGCAAGGGCGCATTTCTATGCGGGTTTGCTCGCGGCGGTACAACATGGGCGCGGCAGGTCATTGGCGCCCATCCTGACGTGTTCGATATCACTGAACCGGTCACTTTTGTTCCCGCTCGGGCGCGAGCGGTTTCCGCCGAATTAGTGGCTGAACGAATTGGTAACCGACTGCGCGACGTTCCTAACGCTCTTCATGGCCTCTCTCAAATGAAGCGCTTTATCACCAAGTCACCGCCAAATTCGGAAGTTATGTCGGACATGATGGCGGCAGTTCCTGGTGGCAAGTTCATCTATATCGTCCGGGACCCCCGGGACGTTCTCATCTCACATCAGCGAACCGGGGTTGCCTGGACGGACGTGCTTCGGGATTTTGACCTGGCGATGAATCGCACAGCGCGATTCTACAGAGGTTTCTTGAAAGCTCGCGGGAGCGGAGAGGTTTTTTGCTTCCGCTACGAAGATTTGCATCAACGGTTTCCTGATACCTTCGCGCATATCTGTGATTTCTTAGGCCTGCGCCATGACACCAAGCTTTCGCATCGAGTGATGCGAGAAACAAGTTTCGCGTCGGCCACAGGGCGCAATCATGAGGAGGCGACCGGGAAACACGCGCGGCGGGGTGTAATCAGGGATTGGGCCAATCATTTGACGTACAGCGATGCGACGGCATTTCGTGGCGATCCGTTGTGGACGGAAATGATGGCTGAGCACGGCTATGATTGGCGGACCGTGAGCATCGCCTCTCTGTTGGGGGATGCTCGATCAGCTGGCGTCCCGGCAGGTAAAGGCACAGGCCCTGGGATACGGCTTATTTACTCGCTGGGCAAAAATCTCTGGGAGCAACGTACGGAGTTTGTTGGCCGTCTTGCCTACGCGTTGGAGGTTGCAGAACGAAACGGCGTGCTCCCCATCATCGCGATTGGTCACGAAATACCTGCTGCTGCTGTTGTCGGCTTGAGAGAGATGCTCGCCGGGCGGCGCATTGCCCTGGAGGTAGAGGTTCCGGGCGGCTCCGAGCACCATGATGTGCCTGTGAACGGAGCGGCAGGTCTCGTTCAGTCAGCGCAAGCGAGAACAGCCGAGACCTTCGCTACTCTTGGAATCGCGCCTACTGACGTGGTTATCAATGCGCGGAAAAACGCCGACGAGGCGCAGGCCGCGAAAGCTGCTGAGAGTCTCGGGCTCACACCGGTGACGGGCAGAGCATACGCCATGGCGCATCCGTCTGCGGTTCTACGTGTGGCTGACTCTACTCTTGCCGTAGCCGGTTTTACACAATCCTTTGACCCCGAAGAATCCCAGGCATGGAAAGAAGCGGCTGCCAAGTGCGTAACCGTATACGCCGATCCGCTGCGAATGTCGGTCGACACACCTCTGGCACTTGGGTTCCGAACCGAATTCGACGATCTTCGCAACGCTGACTGAAAGACTTAATCGATCACGCAAACTCAATTCGGCTGACCAGCGGACGCTCGGGCCGGATCGGTCTTGCCGATGGTGACCCAATACATGCCGCCGTCGAAATTCGTGCACCAGCGAACATCGACAGTCGCGATGCGCGGATCGAGGCCCTGCAAATGCTCAATCAGATCTTCCGGCTCGGTGCTGACTTGCGCCTGGCGAAAATAGGAATTTGCAGACAGACTGATGACAACATACCGGTTGGCAATGTCGAGCAACGTGCCAAGCCGGTTCATGTCCGAGCGTTGACGATGGGTCCAGGGATCGAGGAGGATGACGTCAAAACGGCGCCCCTCCGCGCGGAAACGGTCCATGACCTTGTACGCATCATCGATCACATAATCCCAACTAGCGGGATAGACCTTCCGCATTTCTTCGGTCTTTTCCGGATCAAGATCGACAAGGGTTACATCGTGTATTCCGTGATTGTTTAGGTGAATCACGTCGCGGACACCGAGCAGAGCGGCCGTGTAGAACGCCGCCGCACTCGTCGAATCCTGAAGGACGAATTCGGGGAATTCGCGATTGTCCGTCTTGCTGTTTATCCAGTCGAGCATCTTCGCCTTGGTGAGGCTGATCTCCTCCATGGCGTAGGCCGGCTCGAAGAGCGTCTTTTTCTTCCACCGCGTGAGCCCGGGACGGCTGTCCTGCTTGGAAGGAAGTTCTGTCCACCCGGCATAGATGATGTACTTGAAATCAGGCTGCGTTTCGTAAAGCCAACGCACCACTGAGAAGTGCAACAGGTACATCACGCCTTGATCGAGGTAGGATCCGTGGCCAAGGATATGCCTATAGCGTGCAAAATTGCCGTTGCGCTCCAGCATGATGTATCCGACGAGCCGTTCGTCGGTGACAATGCCGTCTGCCTGCTGGTGCCCGGGCGCCGGTTCGAAGACACCCCACCAGTAGTCGTTGTGCAATGGGTCGGCGGGCGCTTTAACTTCCTTGAACTCGCGCGGGACACCGCCCAATTGCTCGATGGAATAGTTGTAGGGCTCACGCATCAAACCGCCTTGGCGCTCACCCTTCGAATGGTTTACCTCGAAGATGTCTGGCACATAGTTCAGCGGGTTTATCTGCTTGCAGTGAAAACCAGCGTTTTCCGCCTTCCGGAAATTACGCAGGGCCATCGGTTTTGGCCCGGTTTTCTTGATCTGCTCGAGATAGCCGTCGAAAGTCCCGAATCTTGGCAGATCGAGGACCGCGAGAACTCGGGTGCTGTTGAATGCAGTTGGCATCTCCTTTAGCAGATCGTCGCGTCGCTGCTCGCAGACCGTGCCGCAGCCGCGATCAAGCATGAAGTTCAGACGAACGCGCGGAAGATCGTTCGTCGCGAAGTTCGTGCCATATTCCCCCGAAAGAGATTTCTCTCTGGCGGTGAGGCCCTCCACAAGTTCCCTGAGTTTTGCGATCGCCGGTTCAGCCGTGTCGCCCAAACCAACGAGCAGATCGGTCGATGTGTTAACCGCCGAGATCGTTTCACGGATATGGTTCAATCGCGCGTCCCGCTCGTCCGCAATAGCGTCCTTCATCGTTGCGGAAGCGATTTCTGCTTCTGCAACTCGTTCACGTAACGTCTCACGAGCCTCGTTGATGCGCTTGATGTTCTCCTTCAGACCATCGCTGCCCTCGCGCAGCCGCTTGTTCACATCCCGAAGATGAGTGCTTGTTTCGCGGAGCTTGCTGTTGGTAGCGCGCAATTGGACGTTTGCTTCCCGAAGCTTTACGTCCGAATTTTCCGGCTTCGGCTCATGCTTGCTACCCGTGGTGCGCGCCCAGGCGGAAACAGGAGCACCTAAGCGCTGCTTCAACCATTGTTTCAGCGTCATGATCCTTGCTTCTCCTATACGCGCACAACGCGCAGTCATGTCGCGGCGACAACGCGCGCAGCCTATCGAACACTAACTTCCGCGAGCTTGCGCTTTAAGGTTTTCGGCAAATTCCAGATTGAAGGTCAATTGGCCATTGCTGATGGAGGCTGGATGATTGAGCAGCTGACTGGGCGCCCCAGACGCCAGCCAACTGTTCAAGTTCTCAAGGTAAAGCCGCTGGTTTCCCCCTTCGCAATAGATAGCGCCATCGGGCCGCGTTTCGGGGAGATAGTTGTTCGAACCGTCCGGATTGTTGTCCCGCTCGATCTTGCCAGGACTTCCCTCGATTCCCGCGTCCCGAGCCTCAGGCTCGTCGACGATGAGAATTGGGTCAACGAATCTGTTGGCATCAACGATCCCTTCTCTGAGCTTGCGCACAAGTACGGTTACGGGATCGCCATGGTGATTGGCCGAACGGATCGACGGCACGATCGATTTGAGCTTGCGAAATTGGTCCACGAGGATGTCAATCGTCGCGGCTCTGGCACTATCTCGTGTGAATGCGGAAAGCCGGCCGGTCCCGTGTCCGGATAAAAGCGTCAGGAGTTCGTTAGGCGCCTGTTCGCTTTTCAGCCATGCCTCGAAGCCCTCGGTGTCCCCTTGGAAAATGCTCATCCGCAGCCAAGTTGAGAAGGGCGAGGCATGGAGTCCGACGCTCACATGGTTCCCAACGAGCTTCTGGAAGATGCGATAGCCATCCTCAAGTTCCACATCCAACGGCGCCTGCGCCACCGTGAGATAGAATGTCGTTGAGATATCTCTATCCTTGTTCGCCAGAGCCAGCCCGAGTGCGGGGACGATGTCCCACGCATGAACATCATGATAGATGTACATCGTGTGAGGCTTGAGACCGTGATCAAGATATTCGTCGAAGGGCGCCAGGCGATAGCCGTTCGCTTGGATGACATCGAGCAGAGCATGATAGCATCCGATCCATGGCGAAAACATCGGCCGCAGAATTTCCAGTGCTTCAAATGGATCGTCGGCCTCAGAGATCACCTGAAGGAGGCGCTGAACGACTTTCGCGCCAAATATATTGACGAGTTCACGCTTGGGCCGACGATGATAGCTGAGCAACAAAGCGCGTGCGCCCAATAGCCGCAGACTAAGTTCCGATTTCTTTTCCGCCTCGCCGTCGCCAATCATCGATAGTGCCAAGGCCGTAAGGTCCTCGGAATTCTCAACCCCGGACTTTGCTGCCGGACGCGGCGCCCCCTGCTTGGGAGACGAACTGATGACAGATGGTTTCAAGTAGCTTCCTGTCGGTGCAAGGCGCGAATACATATTTTCAGATTTTCTCGTGTCAAGTTTGCGTTTCCAAGCGCTTCCGCGCGGCGATGCGCTCATTTCTTCGGCTTCGATGCCTCCTCGACCCACCATCGAGGGTGTATGAGGATGTGCATCAAACCACTGGTTACGCGCTTGTTGAAGTGCTCGATCACCTCGTTCACGTTGCTTTTGATCGCCGTACCGCCGCGCATCAACTCCGCATACTCGATCAGATCATAGACCCGGCCAGGATCCACCGGATCGACCCGCACCAGTCCCCACAGGCGTTTGCTGCTGTCAGAAATGTACGATTGATGCGGAAGCAAAGAAACGTCGCAATCAAAACCGACCGAGGACAGTGGTATTCGCTCAAATCCGAGATCGCCATCGAACAGCGGACTGCGTTTCATGATGGCGAGATCGGAGGTTTCGAACTCCTTCCAGATTTCGAAATTGATGACTTTGTTCTCTCGGCACACCCGTGAACCATGAGCTGATCCGAGGTTCACGGGAATGCCCAGACCACGAAGGAAGTCCAGGGGGCGGCGAAGACTTTCGGCGACGGGCGTTCCGTCAGTCAGATAGCTTTCCAACGCATTGTAATGAAGGCCTATCCGATGTCCGAGGTCGACAATCTCTCTGCATTTATCGAAAAAATCCTGTGAATAGTCGAAATAGCTGCACGTGTTGTTCAGAAAATAGGTTGAAGTGAGACCGTATTCTTTCTCCGCTCGCGCTAATTCGAGAGAATATTCGATGCTCCAATCCTCATCGTGGCGGATGCAAAAAACTTTCTCGTCTGCGTGGTAATCATCGAAAAACGCCATGCGCCCTTCGATGCTCTTCAAAAGTTTTTCATAGTCGTAATCAAGGTTTTTCTTAAAAGCCGGTCGGCGCATGCCTTTGATCCTTAGTCAAGAATAGCGATTGTGCTCGGCGTTCCGCTTTTGCAAATGCCGACGGTTGATTAGCTAGGCTGGGGACTCAAGCCGGCAGGAAACAAAGATCTGCGGTAAGCGCGCCGTGCTACAGTCCACTGTTCGTTCGTCATTGACTGCAGCGATGCCGCGAACCCGAGTTCTTCTCCGGAATTGACGAACAGAACGTCGGCCGCGACCGCATCCCTTATCGTCTCGTTCCAATGCACGACGAACACGACGATATTGTCCTTGAGACGCGACATCAGTGCACGCTGGAACTCTGGTGTCTGTCGAAAAATGCGGGCCGTGTGGAACACGAGCATTGAGTTTTCGGCCTTTTTGCGCTCGTGAACACCGGCGAGGAAAAAGACCATTGAAGAGCGATCAGCGCCATTGGGCTCGTTACTGAGCGTTCTCCTGATCTGCTCGGCTGAGCAATTTTCGAAGCCCGCTTCCTCGGTAATAGATGCGATCCATAGAACCTTGTCCTCAAGGTCATCGAAGATCGGGAGAACGCCGCCGGTATCTTCCGGTGGAAGCCAATTCGCAACCGCCCCGGTCTTGAACATGCCCACAAACGGAGCGCGGTCGTTCTCGATGATTTTGAGTAAGGGGAAAATGACGTCTGATTTGTCCAGCGGGTGCGCGACGACAATCGACACTGTGCCAGCCGCGAGCACTCCCGACTTCAGAAGGGTTGCACCTGACATGTGCCAGGCGAAACGGGGTATCTTAGGCCAGCTCTCCGGATTTCGTAACCAGGCATCGATGTCCCCAGATGACAGTCGGCTCCGGCGCGAGATCAAGGAGTCGTCCGGGATCAGCCAGCGATACGCTTCACCGAGAAGGAGCGGTCCTTCGTCCTCCTTTTCGAGGGCGTACTCGTCTGCGAGATTGCGGCGTAAAAGATCAAACGCGTTTCCGCTGTCAGATAGTTGCCACCGCGCATCCTCCGAAATTGATTCGGTATCCCAGACCGCATATTCGTCCGCGGTGAACTCGACGGTTGCTTCCGGAGCAAAGCTCACATCGTCGCCTCCGAATTCGGTGGTGGGAAACGCCTGATCGAAACTTTCTTCCGATCCGGCAAAAAAGACGAACTCCGCAACGGAGAGTTCTTTACGCCTTGGCGGCAACGGCATCGCGTAAATGACCAGCCGCGACGCGAGCTCCGCCGCGATCGCCGACTTTGTCGCCATGGGAAGCCGCGCGACGCGCCAGTCGTTCAAGATGACCATGGGGTTGCGGCTGCGCGTCCTGCGGAAAACGTGCGCAAGCGCGAGGATTGCTGAAATCGCCTGCAGGGGGAGGGCTTCGATCTCAGCGTCAGAGGCAGGCGTTCGCTCGACGATTTTTCGGTTGGCAAGCGGCTCGGCCGCTACAGGCTCGGAAACGGCCCCGGGCGTGGGCTTCGCTGCATCCCCGCCGGCGGCCGATTCAGCTTCGCTTGCCGGCTCACCTGTCATGGGGAGAGGCTCGCTATCGCCTCGCTCAGCCGGCGCCGAACGAAGCTTGGCGGTGGCGAGTATACGCTCGATTATCGTTTGCGAAACGATGATCTCGCCTGCGGCGAGCTTCCGCTCGATCCACTGAACCATCTCAGCGGGAGGCGAAGCCAGATCGATTGTCGGGTCACTCGTGAGCGCCTGCTCGGCCAGTTGCGCTACTAGCGCATGATCGCGCCGCACGATTGTCAGCAAGTGCCGGATGAGGCTGTTGGTCGTCGCGCGCTGCAACACGAAATAGTAAGCACGTCCCTTCCGAAAGGAGCCCGATCTTGGTTCCTCTCCCTCGGCACTGACCGTCCACGGAAACGTGAATACCGCAGGCCATCCTGAATCGTTGAGCCCAACACCGGCATTCGCCTGTTTTTCTGCCTTGGTATGGTCGATCGCTCCCACGATGCGGTGCGTCCTGATGATCGCGGGCAAGTTCCTGTTTATTGAGGTGAGAAAAACAATGATCGAGCGGAGCCCGTTGAAGCTGAAACGGATGGCGAAGAACAAGATCAACAGGACGCTATAGTCGAGCAGGTGGGCGGCATAGCCGGAGACGAGCAGCCACAGCATGACACCGATGAGCAGTGCGAAAAGCGCTGCGTAAACGAAGTGCACCAGCTCCAGAAGCTTGAGCCTGCTCTCCAGCAGATCAAGGAAGGATGACTCAACCTGTCCGGCGTCGCCATCGAGTGCGTCGTCGTCCATCGTGTCGTCGCCGTCGACCAGCGCATACTGCAGGCGCGACCGAAGCGCCGCACCGCGGGCGCCTCCAACCGCCTCGAATTTACGCCCAAGCTCGAGAGCTCGCTGGTTCAGCGGATAGGCGAGGGCGGCAGCGAGCAGGAACATGGGCACGACAACGAGGAACAACAGAGGGGCCAACCAGACGAGCAGGCCTACACCCGCAACCAGGTAGAAAACGTTGACCGCGTTCACCAGCGCAAGTCGCACGGCCATGCCGCAGAATCGCGTTCCACTGCCAACGGAGCGCCGGAGGTCGTCGCTGTCGACGAGGTACTCCAGTGACCACCGCGCGTATGGCCCGTCGAGGTTGTTGAAATCGGTGAGGATTTGCTGGCTGAGACCAGTGTTGACTCGCCTTTCGGCGCCGATGGCGATGATGTGCGAAACGTAGCGAAATGCTGCCGAGGCCAGCAGCATGGCGATGATGACGACAACACCAAGCACCGGCGTGAGCGAAAGATCTCCGGGAAGCGCGACAGGCCGGCCGCCGGCTCCGGTTTCAAAACTGCCGATGAGTCTGACGGCCAGCATCAGCGGCAAGATCTGCAAAACAAGGCCAAGGAGGCCAAGCACTGGCGCTATGACAAGCGGCCCGACCGCGAAGCGAACGGCAACCTTTGAAAGCCACCTTGCGACTTTGCGGTAAGCCTCAACATGGCCGACAGCGACGCCGATCGTTGAAAGTCTACTCACTGATCTTGCAGCTCCTTGCGCGGCAGTCTTTATCTGACCGGCAGGCTGCTGGGAACATCTTAGTTGTCACATCGCGTGCTTGTGCGCCCTCAGGGTGCTCGGCAAGGGTATCGCTTGACGTTGGACGGCAGGTGTTTCGAGGTTAATTTGCTCGCGAGGGTCGAAATTGTGCTGTTCTGGGCGTAGTTCATGCGTCTCCGGGCGCCCCGAGGAGTGACGCCAGCCGGTCATTTGACTGCATGGCATCGTAGCGCACCCGGTCGTCCTTCAGGACGTCGAGGGGCGCAAAGAGGCTAAGCACGCGCACCTCATGTCCGAGTTCAGCAAGCGTGCGCGTATGGCGGAAGACGCGGCGGTTCGTGGTCAACCGCTTGTTGGCGATGCAAACGACCCTGCGCGGCCGTTCCTCTGGGAGAACCGGCCGCATGGCGTTGATGAATACATCCCGTTCGTTTTTCCAGCAGAGCGTTTTCGCGGCTGTCTCGACGTTTTTCTTGTGCTCCGGAAGCCGGTCGAGAATGGCGCGAATGGTCTCTGCGATGGCCTGCGGCGCGCTCGTCTCGAACACGCCGCCGATACTAAACTGCTCGACCACTTCGCGTATGAAGGGCAGATTGGAAATCGCCAGCGGATGGCGGCTCATGATCGACTCAAACACGCGATTGGGCAGTGCGCTGCGATAAACGGGAATTTCCGGGTCGAGAGGGATAACCGAAATATCTGCGCCGCTGCGGTATTGCAGCAGGTCGGCTGGCGAGCGCAAAGGCAGGAAGTGAACCCGGTGCGCCACGCCCCATGCCGCGAGCTTCGTTTCCAACTCGTTGCGAACTGGCTTCGGGGTATTTCCCATTGTTGCGAGATGCACGTTTGCGGGCAAATATCTTAGCGCCTCGAACGTCTCCACGATGTAGGAGCTCATGTGCACGCTGTTGGGCAGAAGGACGAGGCGGTCATCGGGGGAAAGACCACAAGCGTTCCGGATGCGGTCGTCCGGGTGCATCACTTCGAAATCGAGACAGTTGCGCACGATAGTCGCAGGTGGAAGCTTCTTGTTTGCCGCGAACCATTCCTGAACGCCGCGCGTCCCCACAATGAGGACGTCAACCATTTCGTGGATTAGCTGTTCGTGTGCCAAGACAAGCGCGTGGCCGCTTTCCTCGCGGGAAAAAGCCTCTGCCATCCGTCCAAAGCGACCAGTATAGTCAGGGTACTCGACTGCATCGAAAACGAGGGCGCAGCCTGTCTTTTTCTTCAGGAGCCTGGCAGCCTCCAGGGCAAAGGAGTCGTGGACGATGCAGATGTCGACAGGTTCGGAGCCAAGGACGCTCTCTGTCCATTCTGCGAAACCAAAGACATTGCTGAAGTGCTGCTGCCAGGCGGTTGATATGGCAGCAGCCGGTTCAGCAACCCGCGTTCGCGCCGGCGCAACAAGTTTCGAGCGAGCGCCGATCGGAAGCGTCTCCGCGACCGAACTCTGCGTCCCCTTCAGTCGTCGGCTTAGCCATTTGGCGACCCTCAATGTGAAATCCCACCCACCTTGGAGCATCGGTGCTCTGATGACTTTTCCTATGCTGATCCACGGGTTCTAGGAACGTCGGTTTCCTCGCCCGGGATAGCCTTCGAACTGAACCGGTCGACAAAATCTCTCATCGCGCAACCCAAGCCAAGCTCAGGAAAATCAAACTCCATGGCCACGAGCCGCTCGATCTGCTCCGCAGTCAACGTTTCGCGATATCGGCCGATCGACGACGCGCTGATGGCTCCCTTTGGGGAATTGCGCCATCCCGGTTGATGACCAATTTCGCCGAACGAAATTGGCGCGAGGTAGCGCTTCGCATCCTTGTGCCCTAGGTGATCCAAAACGCGCGCCATAGTCGCGTTTGTTTCAAGCACAAGCTCCTCATAGGAAATTCTCAGGTAGCCTGGGTATTCCTCGGCCTGAAGCGCGGCAGCTGTCAACAAAGACCACTGTTCTGCCGTGATTTGAAGGTTTTCATCCGCGGATATCCCTTCGTAGACAGGCGATTTTTCCCGTCGCTTCATCATCGAACTTATCGCATCACGAGGGTCTCTTACGAGGTGCACAACCTTTAGATTCGGCATCTCTCTAAGGGCAGGCGCGATTCCGACGGCGGCGCTGGGAGAATGCTCGACAAGTACGCTGTTGCCCGGCACCACCTGGGCGTCGACGAGCCTATCCCTTATCATGCTGACGAAACCGGACCACGATGTGGCTTTCGAAGCGAGCTGCACCTTGGCATCCGTTGTTTCGTATAAATAGGCTTCGTCATTGGTAAACAAACGAAACGGGACAGGGTGATGCAAATAACCGTTGCTCAGTTGTCGCGGCTGGACAATCGGGCTTTGATGATACAATCCGCGCAAAAGCTCGCTCCGAAAGCCTTCGGGAGCGAAAAGGCCAGGACGTGAAGCAAGATTCGGTTCAGGCCCTACGACAAACGGCTCATATGCTGCCAGAAGCTGCGCGAATAAATGGCTGCCGCTGCTGCTGCCGGATGCGATCAAAAGGATCGGTGGTGCGTCGGTTGTTGGACCTTCCCGCGCGCGCGTGTAGTATGCTTTGCCACTACCTCGCTCGCTCGCGAACGCTGCGATTTTGCGCGCTTGGCGATCGACTATCGCATCTAGGTCTCTCGCTATCGCTTGCTGGATTTCCAAGGCGGCGCTCACGCGAGCCAGTTCGCTTCCGTTGCGATCTAGTTCCCGCTTGGTGCTCCTCAGATCCTGTTTGATGCGCTTCAGGTCGAACGCTACCTTCTCCGAAGGGTGCGGTCGGGCAAGACGGTAATAGAGGCTGAGAAGAGGATTTTTCATTCAAACCATTGCAGTTCATTGTGCGCGCCAACGTCATCGTACGGGACGCTTGCATCGCCTATTCAGGCCCGGCGGTGACAGTTTGATATCCTGCTCAAGACGAAAGCGAAGGGATTAGGAGGCTAACCCAGCGGTGTCAACGTCGGTAGCAGACACTGCGGACGCGTGGCATGGACGGGAGGATACCGGCAGTCCCGCAGGCGGGTCTTGAGACAAAGCAATTCCGAGTGGACGCTGGTACAGCGACAATGGTAGTTGCGCCGGGAGTTGCCAGGGACTTTGGGATAGTGACAGAACTGGAAGAGCACGGCGGACCGGCTGAGCATTTCGCTGCCGCTCCCTCGCAGAAACGCTCCATAGGCGCCCGCGTCGCGCGCAAACTGAGGGCGCTGATACCCCTGCGCCGATTGCCCACATGGCTGGTCCCTTTGGCCGCTGCCGTAAAGAGTCTCCTTGTTGGGGGCGCGCGCCGCAAGGCGTCCGGGCACATTGCGTCCGGGCACACGAGGACGTCAAATCGGCCGCTTTCCTTCAAGGTTCTCGAAAGGGCGAAGCCTGCTCCGCTTGCTTTCAGACCGGCCGGAGACAATCTGGCTGAAACACGCGGATGGGAGAATCTCGAGGTTCTCCCTGCACCGTTTGTGTCCAGCGGCGGAGACACCCGTGTCTTGCTGCTGAACAGCATGGGCGGCAGCATGGGACGTCTCTCAAAGGCGTTGATGCGATATCACAGCAATATTGAGGCGGATTGCATTGTCGCTGCTTACGAACCGCGGCGCCATATGACGTATCCTCATGAGACTAACGTCTTCGGGATATTCTCGCACGAGGAATGGCGCGATTACCTCAAATGGGCAGTCGGCCATTACGATATCATTCAGTCAACGACCTTCCCGCTCGCACCCGCTGTCGCTGAACTCTATGATTGGCTGTCCGCCAGGATTGGCCGCCGCCACATCTGGCGTGAAACCGGCTTCATTCACAATTACATCTATCGCGAGGACGTGCTTCCGGCAGCAGATTACGCTGGCCACAAGAGCGATAAAGGCGCACTGCCCGATCCAAGCCGCTTTCCCGGCCGGACGTTCAGGGTGGAGGACGGTCATTTCCTTACTGATCCTTACGCAGTCTTTTACTCGTCGCCGGAAAAGGGCGCGTATCTGAAAGGCTCTTTCAACAAATGGCTGCCCTCGATGCGGGACCCTGAGGCCTTCAGCCCCCCGCAACGTGAGACGCCGCGTGGCAGCGGCTCCGACATCAAGGTCTACGTTCCGTACCATAAAGGCGCTTTGTGGAAGGGGCTCGACGAGGTCATCTCGGCGCTGGAAACGCTCAAGGGTGAGGGGTACCCGCTGACGATTGTCACGTCTGAAAACGCCGGCCAGATTTTCCCGGACCTGACTTTGTTCGGGCGTTCCCAACCGGAGAACTCCAAGGCGGTCGCCTATCCCGTCCCGAACCATCTGATGCCCGAGATTTTCAGGCGGGTCGATTTCGTCGTCGACCAGATCATCATGGGTAGTTACGGCAATACCGGCATCGAGGCGATGCTCTGCGGTTGCCCTGTCGTCGGACAGAAGCGCTACGCGGACCTCGCTGCCGCGCCGCTCTGGAATGTCGAACGTGCGACCCTGGTTGACGACATCCGCCGCTTTTTGCACATACGCGAAACCTGGGACGAACTTGGACGGCAGGGCCGCGAATTTGCTCTCAAGGTTCATACGCCGAGGGCCGTCTCGGGCATCGCGGCCGCCACCTACGCGGAAATCCTGGACAGCCCGAAATTCTAGGGCCGAAGCGCCGGAGCTTCGTCCCGCAGCTACTTTGCACCGGCAGGTCTGGCGACAAAATGCGGATTGAGGATCTCGCGTTTGCCGTAGACCACCGATCTGCCGTCAAGCTGATACAATCCGCCGCCGGCGCCACGCAGCACCGCGTCGGCCGCGGCCGTGTCCCATTCGCTGGTCGGACCCATGCGCGGATAGATGTCGGCGGAGCCTTCGGCGAGCATGCAGATCTTGATAGACGAGCCGGCTTGCACGAGCACGTGGTTGCCTAAACCTTCGATGAAGGCTTTCGTCTCGGCGTTGAGGTGGCTGGCGCTGGCAACGACGCGTATCGGGTTCAGCGGCGTGGACATGGCGATGGCTGCGCGGGTGTCGCCGCTTTGCCTCCAGGCGCCGATATCGGCGCCTCCCCAGTAGGAGACGCCTTTCGCCGGCGCGTCGACCACGCCATAAATCGGGACACCGCGCTCTATCAGAGCGATATTGACGGTGAAATCGCCGTTTCCGGCGATGAATTCCTTGGTGCCGTCGAGCGGATCGACCAGCCAGAACGTGTCGGGCGCCGGTTTCGACAGGTCGCAGGTTTCTTCCGAGATGATCGGCACGCCCTGAAAAATCAGCGGCAATCCGGCCTCGATGATCCCATTGGCGGCGAGGTCAGCGGCCGTCACCGGGCTGTTGTCGGCTTTCAGGTCGACGCTGAAATCGGCCGCGTGGCGGATGGCCAGGATGGCCTTGCCGGCTGACTGGGCAAGCTCGAGCAGACGGGTCTGAAACTCGTCTTGTCGCAAAATGTCACGGTTAAACTTCAATGTTGTATTTCCAAGCCGTTCCGCATAGTGATGCGGCCACCAAATGCGCGGGTAGCGCAAACTGCGACAAGGATCAAGCCGTGGCCGAGATTCCAAGCGATCTGCTCGTTAACAGGACGGACGAGGCTGGTCAGCCCCTTTCCTGGGCGACGGACACTTTCTTCGAGGCGCTGCAGGGCAGGGGCGACGCCAACACAAAGCGCACCGCTGAACGGGCAATCGCGTCCGAAGGGCTGCTGCCGCCGGCACTGGATGTGGCGGATCTCCGCGATGAGGCGGGGCGGGCGGTAAAGGCGATTCCTGCGGATGCGCTCGCCGAATCTGCTCGCAAGAAGCGCGTTCTGTCGCTTTTCGTCCAGTTACACGAAGCGTCGGGCGGCCGCCATCTCGTCGCCGCCAATGATGGGCGCGGCGGGCGGAGCTGGGTCTTTCTCTCCGGCGCCAATCCGGACGACGCTGAGCTGAAATCAGCGCTGCGGGCGCTTGGGGCGGGGGCGGGCAAGGCGGTGCTGTTTTGGCCGCATGGCGCGCTGACGGGCAGGCTGCGTGCGCTGGCCGATCCGGAAAACCGCGTCGACGGGCTGCCGACGGCAATCTCCGTCTATAATCCGGTATTCGACCTCGAAACCTTCCTCGAAAAGTTGCCGCGCATGACGCGGCGTGTGCAAAAGCTCACGCACCTTGATCGGTTGGAAGCCGAATCGATCCACATCATGCGCGAAGTCGCCGCCGACGCCGAAAACCCGGTGATGCTCTATTCTGTCGGCAAGGACAGCGCGGTAATGCTGCACCTCGCCAAGAAGGCGTTTTACCCGAGCCGTCCGCCATTCCCGCTGCTGCACGTCGATACGCGCTGGAAATTCCAGGAGATGTACCAGTTCCGCGACCAGATGGCGAAGGACGCGGGCATGGATCTCCTCGTCCACATCAATCCGGAAGGCATCGCCAAAAACATCAATCCGATTGATCACGGCAGCGCGCTCCACACCGACATCATGAAGACGGAGGGGCTGAAGCAGGCGCTGGCCGAGCACAAATTCGACGTGGCTTTTGGCGGCGCGCGCCGTGACGAGGAGAAGAGCCGCGCCAAGGAGCGCGTCTTCTCCTTCCGCAGCGCCGCCCAGCGCTGGGACCCGAAGAACCAGAGGCCTGAGTTGTGGAACCTCTACAACACCAAGAAGAAGCCGGGCGAGTCGATCCGCGTCTTCCCGATCTCGAACTGGACCGAGCTCGATGTCTGGCAATACATCTATCGCGAGCGCATCCCGATCGTGCCGCTCTATTTCGCCGCTGTCCGACCGGTTGTGATCCGCGACGGGCTGGTGCTGTTGCTCGATGATGACCGGCTGAAGCTGATGGACGGCGAAGAAGTTGAGTTCCGCAAGGTGCGTTTCCGCACGCTGGGCTGCTATCCGCTCACCGGCGGATTTGAATCTGAAGCCAGTGACTTGGCCTCCGTTGTTCTTGAGCTTCTTCAAGCGCGCTCCAGCGAGCGGCAGGGCAGGGCGATCGATACCGATTCCGCCGGCTCGATGGAGAAGAAGAAGCAGGAAGGATATTTCTGATGGCCGACAATCTCGTGGCTGAAAGTGCGGAAGCGCGGATCGAAGCCTACCTCGACGAGCAGGCCAATCTCGACACGCTGCGCTTTATAACCTGCGGTTCGGTGGACGACGGCAAGTCGACGCTGATCGGCCGGATGCTCTATGAAGCGCAGCAGATTTTCGACGACCAGTTGGCCGAACTGAAGAAGACGTCGAAGAAGATGGGCACGCAGGGCGAAGACATCGACTTCGCGCTGCTGGTGGATGGGCTTGCCGCCGAACGCGAGCAGGGCATCACCATCGACGTCGCCTACCGTTTCTTCGCCACCGACAAGCGCAAGTTCATCGTAGCCGACACGCCGGGCCACGAGCAGTACACACGCAACATGGTGACTGGCGCCTCGACTGCTGACGTCGCGGTGATCCTTATCGACGCGCGTCAGGGTGTACTGACACAGACGCGCCGCCACTCTTTCATCACCTCGCTGCTCGGCATCCGGCATGTGGTGCTGGCGGTGAACAAGATGGACCTCGTCGGTTACGACGAGAAGATCTTTGACGAAATCGTCGAAGCCTATGGCGAGTTTGCCAAGAACCTGTCGTTCAGCTCCATCACGCCGATCCCGCTTTCCGCGCTCAAGGGCGACAATGTCATCGAGCGCTCGTCGAAGATGAAGTGGTATTCGGGACCGACGCTGCTGGGCTATCTCGGCACCGTCGATGTGCGCGAGTCATCCGAGGGGCGGCCGTTCAGGTTCCCCGTACAGTGGGTGAACCGACCGAATCTCGATTTCCGCGGGTTTTCCGGCACAGTGGCCTCAGGTTCGATCGCAGTAGGTGACGAAATCCGCGTGCTGCCGTCCGGCGAACTCGCCACCGTGAAAAGCATCGTTCTAGGCGAGAGGGAACTGCCCGTCGCGGTAGCCGATCAGGCCGTGACGATCACGCTCGACCGCGAGGTCGACATTTCGCGCGGCGACGTCCTAGTTGCGTCGCGCGAACCGGCTGAGACGACCGACCAGTTCGAAGCAAAAATCGTCTGGATGGATCGCGAGCAGGGCTTTCCGGGCCGCACCTACTGGCTGAAATCAGGCGCGGCGACCGTCAACGCGACGCTCTCCGAGGTCAGGCACAAATACAACATCAACACCTTCGAGGAGCAGGCTGCACGCTCGCTCGACCTGAACGACATCGCGGTGGCGAAGCTGGCGCTCGACCGGCGAATTGCCTTCGAGCCGTTCAAAGAGAACGAAGCGCTGGGCTCCTTCGTGCTGATCGACCGGCAGAGCCATCAGACGGTCGCAGCCGGAATGATCGATTTTGCGCTCCGTCGTGCCAGCAACGTGCACCGTCAAGCGACATCGGTGACGCGCACCGCACGCACCGCGCTCAACGGCCATCGCGGAAAGGTGCTGTGGTTCACCGGTCTGTCCGGGTCGGGCAAATCGACTATCGCCAATGCGCTGGAAGTGAAGCTCTACAATGAGGGCTACCGCACCTACATCCTTGACGGCGACAATGTCCGCCAGGGTCTGAACAAGGACCTCGGCTTCACCGATGCGGACCGCGTGGAGAATATTCGCCGCATCGCCGAAGTGGCGAAGCTGATGGTAGATGCCGGGCTGGTCGTGATGACCGCCTTCATCTCCCCGTTCCGGGCTGAGCGTGACATGGCGCGCGAGCTGTTCGACAAGGGCGATTTCGTCGAGGTTTATGTGAGCACGCCGATCGACGTAGCCGAGGCGCGCGATCCGAAGGGCCTCTACAAGAAGGCGCGGCGCGGCGAGATCCCGAACTTCACAGGCATCGGCTCGAAGTACGAACCGCCGCTCAACGCGGAGCTGACCTACAACTCGGCCGAACTGCCGCTCGACACGATCGTCGATGACATTTTGGAGAAGATCAGGTTCTACGATCAGGATTACGAGATCTGATCAGGCGAGAAGGCGCTCATAGAGCGTCTTCAGTTTCTTGAACTCGGCGTCCCAGCTGAAGCGGTCCTCGACCAGGCGGCGGGCGGTCGCGGCGATCGCAGCACGATCGCCTTCCAGGCGTCTGAGTAGTCGATCTATGCCTGCAGCGATCGAGCGCGGGTTTGCTGGATCGACGAATTCGGCGATGCTGTCGTCGCCGATCAACTCACGCCAGCGCGGGAAATCCGACGCCACGACCGGCAGGCCGGCGCTCATATATTCGAACAGTTTTGTCGGTTGCGAGTTGACGTAGTTGGGCTCGGGCAACAGCGTCAGCAGGCCAAAATCCGCCTCGGCAAACAGCGGCACGAGCTTTTCGCGGGGCAAAAAGCCATGATACTCCACCTTGGTCCAGCCTCTCAGAGCGCGGGCTTCGGCGAGCATGGCTTCGGATTCGAAGGTGCCCGCAAGGTGGACGCGTCGCACCGCCTCGCAGAGGCCAACTGCCTCGATCATCTGCAATATGCCGCGCGTGCGTGTGATACCGCCTGCGTAGAGGCCGATACTTGCCGGCGAGCGCGATCGGCCTTGAGCTGGAGGGAATTCGCTCAGCAGCGGAAAATTCTGGATCGCGAGCGCGCCGTGCCCGAGCTTCGCGGCAATGAACGGCGTCGCCGCGAGGAGCGCGTCGGCCCGTCCGGCCGCTGCTTCAAGCGAGCGCGCGATTAACCCGAATATCGGCTGGGCTGCGGCCGGAATCCACGGCTTTGACTGGACTTGCCCGGATAGGTCTTCATGCGCATCGAAGATCCGTTTGGCTCGGCCGAAGCGGCGCGTCACCAGGAAGGGCAGGAGTTCCGGATCGTGGATATGAACGATATCGCCATCCAGCGAAGCAGCCATCGCCGCGACGCGATTGCCGCCCGCGAGGGCACGCTTGGCGCGTGAGCGGATATCGGTGCCCGGCAGAAGATGCACGGTAGCGCCGTCCCGCACGAACTGGCTCGCGGCCGTGGCATCGCGGTCGATAGCGACCACGTGTGTGTCGAACCCCGCAGCCGCGGTTGAACGGGCCATCTTGTGAAAGATGCGCACGTCATCCCAGCGGTGGACGTTGGTGCAGTGAATGATTCTGCGCGGCAAGGCCAAGGCTTCCGGAGTCTGACCCGGCGCTGGTAGCTGACCGGGGGGAAAAGGTCGAGAACCGGGACTGAATTGATTCCAGCTGCCAGTTGGGCCATAAGCGCCTCGCTCCTCCAGATATCCGCTCAAAATCAGCGGGAAACCAAAATCCCGCCGGCGCGGCGGCAACAGGAACGAATGCGCAACGCGCTGGCTGCACGACTGGTATCTCTACCGCGCTGGCTGAAGCGGACGATTGTCGCCGCTGGCGACTTCGCATTGCTGCTGCTCGCCGTATGGCTTGCTTATGTGCTTCGCTACAGCCGGCTGTATCAGCCGAACGAGACGCAGATCTGGCTGATGCTCGTGGCGCCGCTCATCGCGCTGCCGGTTTTCGAGCGCTTCGGCATCTACAAGGTCGTTGTGCGGTTTGCGACCGAGAAGACGATCTGGGTCATAACCCAGGCGATGGTAATCGCAGCGCTGCTCTGGCTTGCTTTCGTGTTCATGACGGAATTTCGTGGTGTGGCGCAGGTGCCACGCTCGGTGCCGATCATCTACGCCGCCATTGGCACCCTCTTTATCGGCGGCAGCCGCATGGCGGCACGGCGGCTACTGCGATCAGCGGCTGACACGAGGGCGGGCCGGACGCGCACCCTGATTTATGGCGCGGGGTCGATGGGCCGCCAGCTGGCCGCGGCGCTAAGGGCGGACGCCAGTAGTTATCCGCGCGGCTTTCTGGACAGCGATCCGGCGCTCGACGGCGCCGAGGTTTCCGGCCTCCGTGTTTATTCCCCCACGCGCCTCAACGAACTCGTCGCCGAACTTCGCATCACCGACGTCATCGTCTGCGGTGATGCGATTGAAGGGGGCGACAAGTCACGCATCATCGGCGAGCTCGCCCAATCGCATGTGCGCATTCGCTTTCTGCCGGCCGCGGCGCGGAATTTCGGCGACAACCTTGTGGACTCGATCCGCGAGATCGGCATTGAGGATATTCTCGGGCGGCCCGTGGTCGAACCGGATGCCGAGTTGCTTCACGGCTCGGTGTCGGGAAAATCCGTGCTGGTCACGGGGGCGGGCGGTTCGATCGGCTCCGAGCTTTGCCGGCAGATCATGAAGCTTGCGCCGGCGCGGCTTGTGCTTCTGGAGATGGACGAGTTCGCGCTCTACGAGATGGAGCGCAAGCTCGAACAGCGCGGCAAGGTTGACGTGGTGCCGGTGTTGGGATCGGTGACCGACCGCGCGCTGGCCGAGAAGCTTTTCAAGACATATCCGATCGACACGGTTTTCCACACCGCGGCCTACAAGCATGTCCATCTGGTGGAGGTGAATCCGCTAGCCGGCATTGCCAACAACGTGTTTGGAACCTGGACGATCGCAGACGCGGCGCGCGAGGCAGGGGTTGAGCGTTTCGTCCTGATCTCGACCGACAAGGCCGTGCGTCCAACCAACATCATGGGAGCCACCAAGCGCTGGGCGGAGATCATTGTGCGCGGCATGGGTGGCGGCACGACCCCGTCGGGCAAGAAGCAGAACTTCTGCTCGGTGCGTTTCGGCAATGTCATCGGCTCGCAAGGCTCGGCGGTGCCCCTGTTCAAAGAGCAGATTCAGGCGGGCGGCCCGGTGACGCTGACGCATGATGAGATGACTCGCTATTTCATGTCGGCGAACGAAGCGGCCGAACTGATCATCCAGGCCGCCACGCTCTCCGACAATGGCGAGGTGTTCCTGCTCGACATGGGCAAGCCGGTGAAGATTCGCGATCTGGCGGAGAACATGATCCGTCTGGCGGGCCGGACGTTGCGCAACGCGGAAAATCCCACCGGCGACATCGAAATCGTCGTGTTGGGTCCGCGCCCAGGCGAGAAACTGTTCGAGGAATTGTTTTACGACAATAATGGCGTCGAACGCACCAAGCATCCCAAGATCATGTGCTCGACGCGCAGGATCCGCGAATTGGACGCGATCAAGAGCGGCCTCGAGCGGCTGCAGGCTGCGGTCACGGACGGCGACCCGGCAAAGGCGCGAGAAATACTCTTCTCCTTTATCGCCAAGTCCTGATCAGTTCGAATTCGCGATCGCCTCGGCATACCGGCGCGCGATCTGGCGATAGTCATATTCGCTCAAGGCGAGACTGCGGCCCTTCTCGCCCATGCTTACCCGCTCCTCCGCCGTCATCTTGCCAAAAGCCTTCAGTGCGTCGGCAATCGCTTCGGGCGAGTCATTGCCAGTCACAATTCCGCAACCGGATGCGGTGACGGGGTCGCCGGCCGCCGTCAGCGGCAGAAGCACCGGCAGACCCGCCTGCATGAAATCCATGATCTTGTTGAAGCTGATGCCGTAGCGATAAACGGCTGCATGGTCGCGTGCGCCGGCGTAGCCGATATCGGCAAGTGCGGTGAGAGAGAGCGCATCGCCCTTGGGTACGGAGCCGAAAAAGGCAACGGACGAGAGTCCGAGCTTTGCGCACTGGATTTTCAAGGCTTCGGTCTGCGCGCCGTGGCCAAGGAGAATGATGCCGAACCGCTCCTCCTGTCCGCTCGATTTGAGCAGGGCAACGGCGTCGAGCAGCCGGTCGAGTGCGTTTGGCGCGCCTTGCGAGCCCGGGTGGATGACGATCAGCCGGCCTTCTCTTTTCCACGCCGAGATTTGAGCTTCGGCGGCCAGCGCGGTTTCACTGACGGACGACGAAGCCTCGGTAGGTTCGGGCGACGGGTCGATTCCGTTCGGGACGAAGACGAATTTTCCGGGTTTCAGTCCGCGTTCGCGCATGAGCGGCTCCGCCGCGCCGAGCTGTGACGCAACGAGGTTCGCGCACCGATAGGCAAAGCGCTCGGTGAGGCCGGTGAGCAATACGAACGGGTGCCATCTGGAAGAACCGTTGATCTCGGTGATCGACAGCGGCCAGAGGTCCCGTACCTCGAAGACCAGCTTCGCGCCGAACTTTTTCGCCAGCCGCGCGGCCGGATAAATCGCGAACGGATGCGGCGACGAGACGATGATGGCATCTGGACGGCCAAATCTGGCTTCGCCCGTGCGCGCCAGGCGCCAGGCCGATCGGCAATAGTCGAATATGTTGAGCAGCCGGAACACGTCATTGCCGGTGTAGCGGCGAGCGTCGAGCGGCGCGTAGCGCACGCCGCTGATATCGATCTCGTCGGGGAGCGGCGCATCTTTCTCAAGCAAGTGGTGATAGCGCGCAGGGAAGATCGTCGCCGTGTGGCCAAGCGCGGCCCAGGCGCGGGCGAGATGAAACGCCCGGTGCGCCTTGCCGATGCCCGGTCCGCCGGCATAGTGGCTGAGATACCAGATATTCACCGCCGGCGCGCTTTCCCTTCGATCCGAGCTTCGCTAATTAGCGAAATCGTGCCGGGGGCGCGAGGGCTCCAGGAACGAAACGGGCAGGGTGCGATGAAACGCGGTTTCGACATTGTGGTCTCGGCTCTGGCCCTGGTCCTGCTTTCCCCGGTGTTTCTCGCCATTGCTCTGCTTGTACGCGCGAAGCTAGGCAGCCCGGTTCTGTTCAGGCAGACGCGGCCAGGGCTTTCCGGCAAGCCGTTCCTGCTGATGAAATTCCGCACGATGAAGAATGCGAGCGACGCTTCCGGCAGGCCGCTGCCGGACGCCGACCGGCTGACCGGTTTCGGGCGCTTTCTGCGCTCCACCAGCCTCGATGAGCTTCCGGAGTTGGTGAACGTTTTGAAGGGCGAGATGAGCCTCGTCGGACCGCGGCCGCTTTTGATGGAATATCTCCCGTTGTATTCGGCCGAGCAGGCGCGCCGTCACGAGGTTCGGCCCGGGGTCACCGGCTGGGCGCAGGTGAACGGCCGCAACGCCATTTCCTGGGAAGAGAAATTCAGGCTCGACGTGTGGTATGTCGACAACCGCAGTTTCGCGCTGGACGCGAAGATTCTCGCCATGACGGTCGGACGCCTGCTGACCCGTTCGGGGATTTCGGCTGAAGGCGAGGCGACTATGCCCCGCTTCACCGGGAGTGGTGACCGAAACGCATGATTTCCGGTAAATCTGCACAGCGAGCGAAGCTGGATCGGTAACGGACCCCTTGTGCGCCATGGCGTTTAGGCATGCACCGATGCCATTGTGGTCCTGGGCAGGCTTGTTGTAGAAGGCCAGCCCGATATGGCCACAATCGTTGGCGTGCCGGCGAAGCCAATTCCCGGCAACTCAAAAAATGGATGATCTGACTTGCTGAACACAGCCTTTGCCCCTTGGCCGTCCTTCACCGACGAGGAAGCCGATGCCGTTTCGCGCGTCCTGAAATCGAACAAGGTGAACTACTGGACCGGCGACGAGTGCGACACATTCGAGCGCGAATATGCGGAATGGGCAGGCGTGAAGCACGCCGTTTCGATGGCCAACGGCACCGTTGCCCTCGACGTCGCATGGCCGGCGCTGGGCATTGGCGAGGGTGACGAAGTCATCACCACACCGCGATCCTTTTTTGCTTCCGCTTCGACGATTGCCATGGCTGGCGCGCGGCCGATCTTCGCCGATGTTGACCGCGACTCGCAGAACATTTCTCCCAAAACCGTCGCGCCGCTGATCAACAAGAACACCAAGGCGATCGTCTGCGTCCATCTTGCCGGCTGGCCGGTCGACATGGACGGCATGCATGACCTCGCTGAAGCGCACAATCTCAAGCTCGTCGAGGATTGCGCCCAGGCGCATGGCGCCGCGATTCGCGGCAAGTCTGTCGGGTCGTTCGGTGACCTGAACGCCTGGTCCTTCTGCCAGGACAAGATCGTCACGACCGGCGGCGAAGGCGGTATGGTCACGCTCGACGACGACGAGCTCTGGAAGTCCGTCTGGGCGGCGAAAGACCATGGCAAGGCTTATGACAAGGCCAACAAGAAAGATCGCAAGCCGGGCCGCCCGAAGCTGCATGATGGCTGGGGAACGAACTGGCGCATGACCGAGATGCAGGCAGCCATCGGCCGCATCCAGTTGAAGCGCATGCCGGAGATGCATGCAGCGCGCAAGAAATACGCCGAGCGTCTGACGGCCGCCTTCGAAACGCTGTCCGGTCTGCGCGTTCCGGAAGTGCCGGCTGACTTCGAGCACGCCTGGTATAAATATTACGTCTTCGCGCGGCCGGACGCACTGAAGTCGGGGTGGGACCGCGATCGGATCCTCGGCGAGGTGAAAGCGGCCGGCGTTCCCTGTGGCGAGGGTTGCTCGCCGGAAATCTATCTTGAGCCGGCCTTCGTCGACTCAGGTCTCGCCCCGGCGCAGCGTCTGCCGAACGCCATCGAACTTGGCGAAACCAGCATGATGTTCATGGTTCATCCGACGCTGACCGAAGATCACATTGGCAAGACGATCGACACGATGAAGAAGGTGATGGCCGAGGCGACGCGCTAACGCGTCGTTCTCCAGCTACTCAGTTCATTCCGCCACGGCGGATTCGCGCCAGCACGCGAAACTGTGACCGCCGCAGCCTTCGCGCCGAGCGTCAGCGCGGTGCGGATCGCATCCTCCGACAGCGAGGCAAGCGCGCCTTTCGTCAGCAGCCTTTGCTCGTGCAGTGAGGCGAGCACCCCGGCGTTGAACGTGTCGCCTGCGCCGACCGTATCCACCACCGTCACCTTCGGCGGCGCTACGGTGACCTCATGGCTTTTCGTGTACGCCGTTGCGCCCTTCGCGCCGCCGGTGACGATGACAAGCTTCGGACCGCGATCGAGCCAGCGGCGGGCGACCTCGTCGGCTGCGCCTTCCTCGCCGAACCATTTCAGGTCTTCGTCGGAGAGCTTCACGACGTCGGCCATCGCCATCATGCGGTTCATGCGCGCGAGATGCTTCTGCTTGTCGGGAATGAAACCCGGCCGAATGTTCGGATCGAGCATGGCGACGCGTTTGCCATGCTCCCGTGCCATCAGCGTTTCGTAGGTCGCGCCACAGGGCTCGGGGATCAGGCTGATCGCGCCGAAGAGCAGGGCCTCCGCATCGTCGCTGAGAACAGGCAGGTCCGCCTCCGACAGCATGCGCCCGGCCGTGCCCTCGTCATAGAAAACGTATGTCGCATGGCCGTCGGTGAGATTGACGAAAGCAAGCGTCGTTGGCCGGTTCGAAAACGCTGCGAACCGCGTGCCGGCCTTGCTGTCCGCGAGCGTTTTCCCGAGTAGCTCACCGAAGAGGTCGTTTGAGATGCCGGAAAAAAACTCGACCGGGGCGCCCAGCCGCCCGAGCGCGATCGCGGTATTGAACACCGCGCCGCCTGCATAGGGCGCGAAGGCCGGTTCGCCCGCCTCGCTCTTGCGCGGCAGCATGTCGATCAGCGCCTCGCCGCAACACACGATCATATCAGGACTACCCCTCGCCCTTTTCCGGCAGGATGACGCCCTTCCGGATGATCATGTTGGCATAGAGTCTGGGTTCGCTGGTGGCAACCACGGCATGACAGGCTTTGACGCGCTCGTAGAATTTTGCCGGCAGCAAAGGGATGAGTTTTGCCTTTGGCGCACGTTTGGCGCAGAGACGCTCCATCTCCTCATGCACGGGATCAAGGAGGAGCGGATTACTGGGTACGGTCGCGCGAAAAAGCGCTTCCGGCACGAAATAGTCGACCGGCAAGACGCGCAAGATCGCGTCGGCGACGGGGATCAGGTGCAGCCCGTCTGCGCGGATCAGCCGTCGTGCATGTTCGGCTGCCGGATAGTTGCCGTCGACGACGGCGATCTCGTCGCCATGCCCCATGGCGCGCAGCGCCGCGAGAAGCTCAGGGCCGAGGATGGGTGGAATGCCGATCAACATCGTCAGCCGGCCTTGCCGGTCGGCACCGGTCCGGAGAGGAAACGTTCCGACAGCGGCAGGCTGGCGCCGCCAAGTGCCCGCGCATGAATGCCGACCGTTCCCTCGCGGATTGACGGCACGCGGATGCCTTCGACGTCGATGCCGTTGATCGCCGTGCCTGTCGCCTCGACGAGTCGTGCGCGGACATGCGGCGGCATCCAGCCGTCGATGATCGCGGTTTCGAAATCGATGACGGAGGCGGCCGAAACGATCGCGTAGGCGAGCCCACGACCGGCAGAGAGGAGCCAGTCATCGAGTTCGCTCTCCAATTCGGGCCAAGCCTCAGGCGACGACCAAAGAAATCCGGCCTCACGGCCTTGCGCCAAAAGCGCTTTTTCCAGGATGGCGATCGACGCAATGTCGATGAGCTGCGACGGCTGGCCGTTCGCGCCGGGCACTGGCATTGAGCCGAGCGCACCGGCGTTCCCGCTCGGCCCGGCATGCAGCGCACCGTTCAGCACGATGCCGCCACCCGCGAAAGCGCCGATGTAAAAATAGATGAAGTCACGCGGATTGGCGCCCTTGCCGAAGACGAGTTCCGCGCCGCATGCCGATGTCGCGTCGTTCTGCAGGTAGATGGGAAATGCGAAGCGGCCCTGCAGCTCGGCGCGGATGTCGCGATGCCGCCACTGGTCCATGATATCGCGCGGCGCGCTCGCCGTATCCGCCCAGTTCCAGAGTTCGAACGGCATCGCGATGCCGAGCCCGGCGATGCGCTTGTCCTCTTCCGCGGTCAGCCCGGCGCGAATCTTGGCGATGCCGTCGGTGACGAAATCGACGGTCTCGCGCGGGGCAGGGTATCGATAGGAGAGCTGCAGCATCGCGCGCAGATTGCCGAGAAAATCGATCAGCACGAGTTCGGCGCTCCGGCGGCCGATCTTGAGGCCGAGGAAATAGGCGCCGTCCGGATTGAGCGACATCGGGATCGATGGCTGGCCGATCTTGCCGCGGACCGGCTCCTTGCGCAGCAGCAGTCCGTCCTCTTCGAGCGCGCGCATGATGACGGAGACGGTTTGCGCCGACAGCCTCGTCATGCGCGCAATGTCGGTTTTGGCGAGATTGCCGTGCTTCCGGAGCAGCGAAAGCACCAGCCGCTCATTCGCGTCGCGCATCCCGCTTTGGTTGGTGCCGCGGTGATGCCGGTCATCCGAGAATGCGGGGCGCACCTGTTTTGTCTGTCCGGCTTCCAACGGGCCTCCTCCCTTCGATTTTGCCGAAAGAATGCTGTCCATAAGAGGGGCTGTCAATATTAAATCAGAGTGATTTATTTATTGACTCTCGCCCCGGACCCATGGTTCAGTTCGTCGACATCCGCTGGGAGCATATTTGTGCCGGGTGTTGTTCCGCGCCTTGTAGGGCGCTCGCTTACCGCCACTGGGAGGACCACCGTGACCAAGACCGCCATTCTGAAATCGACGATTTTTGCAGCCGCCGGTGCAGCGCTTCTTGCCTTCGCCGGGCCGGCCATGAGCCAGGAAGTCGGCGCCTGCCTGATCACCAAGACCGACACCAATCCCTTCTTCGTCAAGATGAAAGAGGGCGCCACCGCCAAGGCGCAGGAGCTCGGCGTGAACCTGAAAGCCTATGCCGGCAAGATCGATGGCGACAATGAAAGCCAGGTCGCTGCGATTGAATCCTGCATCGCCGACGGCGCCAAGGGCATCCTGCTCGTTCCATCCGACACCAAGGCGATTGTCGACTCCGTCAAGAAGGCGCGCGACGCCGGCATTCTCGTCATCGCGCTTGACACGCCGCTCGAGCCGATCGACGCGGCTGACGCTACCTTCGCGACGGACAACTTCAAGGCCGGCGAGCTGATCGGCGCATGGGCAAAAGCGACGCTCGGCGACGCCGCGAAGGACGCCAAGATCGCCTACATGGATCTGAACCCCAGCCAGCCCACCGTCGACGTGCTGCGCGACCAGGGCTTCATGACCGGCTTTGGCATCGACACAAAGGACGTCAACAAGATCGGCGACGAGGACGATGCCCGCAACGTTTGCCATGACGTGACCAACGGCAATGAGGAGGGCGGCCGCAAGGCGATGGAGAACTGTCTCCAGAAAGACCCCGGCATCAACGTTGTCTACACGATCAACGAGCCGGCCGCGGCCGGCGCCTATGAAGCGCTGAAGGCCGTCGGCATGGAGGCCAATGTGCTGATCGTGTCGGTCGATGGCGGCTGCCCGGGCGTCAAGAACGTCGCCGAAGGCGTGATCGGCGCGACCTCCCAGCAATACCCGCTGCTGATGGCCTCGATGGGCATCGAGGCGATCGCTGCCTTCGCCAAGGACGGCACCAAGCCGAAGGCGACCGAAGGCAAGGATTTCTTCGACACCGGCGCGACGTTGATCACCGACAAGCCGGCGTCCGGCGTCGAGTCCATCGACACCAAGAAGGGCCTTGAGCTCTGCTGGGGCTGATTTGACCGGCTGAAGGTCGAACAATAGAGTTCAGTCAAGGAGGGCGGCCTCCGGGCCGCCTTCCGCGCGACAGGACCGATGAAGAAGTCCAGCGGGAGGACGAGGCATGAGTGAAGCGACGGCCAGCGGCCGGCGGCCGCAGGAATTCGAGAAAGCGCTTTCAGGTAGCGACGCCACCGTCGCGAGCTTCGACACGCACTCCAGGTCGTCGCTCGAACAGGCGCAGCATTTCCTGCACAAGAACCCGGCGGCAGTGCCGCTGATCGTGCTGGTGCTTTCCATTGCCGTGTTCGGCATCATCATCGGCGGGAAGTTTTTCTCCGCATTCTCCATGACGCTGATCCTGCAGCAGGTGGCGGTCGTCGGCATCGTCGGCGCGGCGCAGACGCTCGTCATCCTGACCGCCGGCATTGATCTCTCCGTCGGCGCGATCGTCGTCCTGTCGTCGGTGGTGATGGGGCAGTTTACCTTCCGCTACGGGCTGCCGGCGCCGGTCGCTATCCTCTGCGGTTTTGCCTGCGGCGCGCTCTGCGGCTGGATCAATGGCGTGCTCGTCGCCCATATGAAACTGCCGCCCTTCATCGTCACGCTCGGCACCTGGCAGATTTTCCTCGCCACCAATTTCCTCTATTCGGCGAACGAGACGATCCGCTCGCAGGACATCGCGGCGCAAGCGCCCATCCTGCAGTTCTTCGGACAGAATTTCCGCCTCGGCGGCGCCGTGCTGACCTATGGTGTCATCGTGCTGGTGCTGCTCGTCTTCGTGCTCTGGTACGTGCTCAACCACACGGCCTGGGGCAGGCATGTCTACGCCGTCGGCGACGACCCGGAGGCGGCGGAGCTGGCGGGCGTGCGGGTCCAGCGCATGCTGGTGTCGGTTTATGCAATGTCGGGCCTGATCTGCGCGCTGGCCGGCTGGGTGTTGATCGGCAGGCTCGGATCCGTGTCGCCGACGTCGGGCCAGCTCGCCAACATCGAATCCATCACGGCCGTGGTGATCGGCGGCATCTCCCTCTTCGGCGGGCGCGGCTCGATCCTCGGCATGCTGTTCGGTGCGCTGATCGTCGGCGTGTTTTCACTTGGCCTGAGATTGATCGGCACCGATCCGCAATGGACTTACCTGCTGATCGGCCTGCTCATCATCGTCGCGGTCGCGATCGACCAGTGGATCAGAAAGGTTGCGGGCTGATGGCACAGGAACCCATTCTGACCGGTCGCGGGCTGGTGAAGCGGTACGGGCGCGTGACGGCGCTCGATCATGCCGACTTCGATCTTTATCCGGGCGAGATCCTTGCCGTCATCGGCGACAACGGTGCGGGTAAGTCGACGCTGATCAAGGCGATTTCCGGCGCCGTGAATCCCGACGAAGGCGAGATCAAGCTCGACGGCAAGGTCGTCAACTTCAAATCGCCGCTCGAGGCGCGCGATGCCGGCATCGAGACGGTCTATCAGAACCTGGCGCTCTCGCCGGCGCTGTCGATTGCCGACAACATGTTCCTTGGCCGCGAAATCAGGCGGCCGGGGCCGCTTGGCCAGTGGTTCCGCATGCTGGACCGCAAGACGATGGAAAAACGGGCGCGCGAAAAGCTCACTGAGCTCGGCCTGATGACCATCCAGAACATCAGCCAGGCAGTGGAAACATTGTCGGGCGGCCAGCGGCAAGGCGTCGCGGTGGCGCGCGCGGCCGCGTTCGGATCGAAGGTGGTGATCATGGATGAGCCGACGGCGGCACTTGGCGTGAAGGAATCGCGCCGCGTGCTGGAGCTCATCCTCGACGTGAAGAAACGAGGGCTTCCTATCGTCTTGATTTCACACAATATGCCGCATGTTTTCGAGGTTGCGGACCGGATTCACATCCATCGCCTCGGGCGTCGCTTGTGTGTCATCGACCCGAAGGAATATGAGATGTCGGACGCGGTGGCGTTCATGACGGGCGCAAAGAAACCGCCGGAAGTTGCATTGGCGGCGTGACTTGTCGCAGAATTGCAGGCATAAGCGAATCTAACGGCCTAAATCGATTAAAAACCTAGGCTGACTTTTAATTGTGGCGCGGCGGTCCTGCCGACGCCCGGCTCTGGGAGGAGCAACGCGCATGACCGCCAGTACCGGGAGCACCCGGTGCGGGACTTTGAGGTTTGAATGACACAGGTCACCATGAGAGACCTTCCCAGGCCGAAACCGGAAGAAGCGAAACCGGAAACGCTCGCAGACGAAATTCTCCGCAGTCTGACCTATCGTATTGGCAAGGACGCGACCGTCGCGACGCCGAACGACTGGCTGGTCGCGTCGATCTACGTTGTGCGCGATCGCGTCATCGATCGCTGGATCGGCGCCACCAAACGCGCTTACGACCAGCAGGACAAGCGCGTCTATTATCTGTCGCTGGAGTTCCTAATCGGCCGGCTGATGCGGGACGCATTCTCCAATCTCGGCCTGCTCGACGAAATGCAGACCGCGCTGTCGTCGCTCGGTGTCGATTTCGATCAGATCGCGGGATTGGAGCCCGATGCCGCGCTCGGCAATGGCGGTCTCGGCCGTCTCGCCGCGTGTTTCATGGAATCGATGGCGACGGTCGATATCCCCGCACACGGTTATGGCATCCGCTACGCCAATGGCATGTTCCGTCAGGAAATCTCCGACGGCTGGCAGGTCGAACTGCCCGAGACCTGGCTCGATCATGGCAACCCATGGGACTTCGAACGGCGCGAACGCTCCTTCGAAGTTGGCTTCGGTGGTGTGGTCGAATCCGTGACGGCCAAGGACGGGCGACTCGAGCGCCATGTCTGGAAGCCGGGTGAGCGCGTGCTTGCGGTCGCTTTCGACACACCGGTGGTTGGCTGGCGTGGTAAGCGCGTGAACACCTTGCGGCTATGGTCCGCGTTCCCGGTCGATCCGATCCTGCTCGAAAAATTCAATGCGGGCGACCACGTCGGCGCTCTTCTTGAAAGCAACAAGGCGGACGCGCTGTCGCGCGTACTCTACCCAGCGGACTCGCACAAGGAAGGACAGGAGCTGCGGCTGCGGCAGGAGTACTTCTTCTCCTCGGCATCGCTGCAGGACATCATCCAGCGGCACCTCAGCCAATACGGCACGCTGACGAACCTGCCGGACAAGGCAGCGATCCATCTGAACGACACGCATCCGGCCGTCGCGGTTGCCGAACTGATGCGGCTCGTGATGGATGTCCACGGCATCGACTTCGACACGGCCTGGGACATCACCAAGCGCACCTTCGGCTACACCAACCACACGCTGCTGCCGGAAGCGCTGGAGAGCTGGCCGGTACCGCTGTTCGAGCGGTTGCTGCCGCGCCACATGCAGATCGTCTACGCGATCAACGCGCAGGTGCTGATCGAAGCGCGTGCCGCCGGCAAGTTCGACGACGACCAGATCCGCCGGATTTCGCTGATCCATGAGGATGGCGACCGGCGCGTGCGCATGGGCAATCTCGCCTTCGTCGGTTCGCACTCGATCAACGGCGTCTCCGCGCTGCATACCGAGCTTATGAAGGAGACGGTGTTCCACGATCTGCACCGTCTCTACCCGGACCGCATCAACAACAAGACCAACGGCATTACGCCACGGCGCTGGCTGATCCAGTCCAATCAGGGACTGACCGAGCTGATCCGCGACGCGATCGGCGACACATTCCTCGACGACACCGAGCGGCTTGGCGACCTCGACAAATTCGCCGACGATGCGTCCTTCCGCGAGCGCTTCGCCGCCGTGAAGCGCGCCAACAAGGAGCGTCTCGCGAACCTGGTGTCGGATCGCCTGCACATCAAGGTCGACCCGTCGGCGCTGTTCGACGTCCAGATCAAGCGCATCCACGAATACAAGCGCCAACTCCTCAACATCATCGAAGCTGTGGCGCTCTACGACCAGATACGCTCGCACCCCGAGCGGGACTGGATGCCGCGCGTGAAATTTTTCGGCGGCAAGGCGGCGCCGAGCTATCACAACGCCAAGCTGATCATAAAGCTCGCCAACGATGTGGCGAAGGTAATCAACCGCGATCCGGCCGTGCGCGGCCTGCTGAAGGTCGTGTTTGTGCCGAACTACAATGTCTCCACCGCCGAAATCATGATGCCGGCGGCCGACCTGTCGGAGCAGATTTCGACCGCCGGCATGGAAGCGTCGGGCACCGGAAACATGAAATTCGCGCTAAACGGCGCACTCACCATCGGCACGCTCGACGGCGCCAATGTCGAAATCAAGGAGCGCGTCGGCGACGACAACATCCTGATCTTCGGCCTGACCGCCGACGAGGTAGCCGAGAAGCGCAACGGCGGCTATGAGCCGCGTCCCGTCATTGAAGCGTCGCGGGAACTGTCGCAGGCGCTGCAGGCGATCTCTTCTGGCGTGTTTTCGCCCGACGCACCGGACCGCTACCGCAATTTGATCAACGGCCTCTACGACACCGACTGGTTCATGGTTGCGGCCGATTTCGAGGCTTACGCGGCTGCGCAGCGCCAGGTGGATGCGATCTGGCGCAACAGCCCTGACTGGTACGCCAAGGCGGTACGAAACACGGCGCGAGTTGCTTGGTTTTCGTCCGACCGCACGATCCGCGAATATGCACGCGACATATGGAACGTGCCGGCTTAATGTCGAGGGAGAGGCGATAACCGAGCTGACGGCGCCGGGGAGGGGCGCAAGATGAAGGAAACCCGCGCGAACGCCGCCAAAGAGCCCGCTTTGGGCATGGCATCGCAGAGCGATGTCGATGCCATTGTGGAGGGCCGTCACGGCAACCCGTTCGCGGTTTTGGGTGTTCAGGAAGCCGGCAAAAGCTTCGTCGCCCGCTGTTTTATCCCGCACGCCGAGGCTGTCACGGCCTATACGCTGGCCGATGAAGAGATCGGCGCGCTCGAGCGCCGGCACGACGAGGGCTTTTTCGAGGGCGTCGTTTCGATCACCAAACGCCAGCCCATCAAATATCACGCCAAAAATCTCGGCGGCGATTGGTGGGTGACCGACGCCTATTCATTTGGTCCCGTCCTCGGCCCGATGGACGATTATTACATCGGCCAGGGCTCTCATCTCCGGCTGTTCGACAAACTCGGCGCGCATGAGATCGAGCACGAAGGCGCAACCGGCGTGCACTTCGCAGTCTGGGCGCCGAACGCCAAGCGCGTGTCCGTCGTCGGCGACTTCAACGATTGGGATGGACGCCGCCACGAGATGCGGCATCGTCAGGATACGGGCATCTGGGAAATCTTCGTGCCCGACATCGGACCTTACCGCGCCTACAAATTCGAGATCCTCGGCCCGGACAAGGCAGCGCTGCCGCTCAAAGCTGATCCGTTCGCATTCCGCTCCGAACTCCGGCCGGCGACTGCCTCCGTCACCTCAAAGCCGATTGCGCATGATTGGGGTGACGAGGCGCACCGCGACCACTGGAAGAAGGCTCAGGCGCGTCGTGAGCCAGTCTCCATCTACGAAGTCCATGCCGGCTCCTGGCAGCGCGATGACAATGGCGAGTTCCTGCCATGGGATCGGCTGGCAGAGCTGCTGATCCCGTATTGTGTCGAGACGGGTTTCACGCACATCGAATTCCTGCCCATCAGCGAGCATCCATACGATCCGTCCTGGGGCTACCAGACCACGGGCCTCTACGCGCCGAGCGCGCGCTTCGGCGAGCCGGAAGGTTTTGCGCGCTTCATCGACGGCGCGCACCGCGCCGGCATCGGCGTCATCCTCGACTGGGTGCCCGCGCACTTCCCGACCGATGCGCACGGTCTGTCGAAATTCGACGGCACCGCGCTCTATGAGCATGCCGATCCGCGCCAAGGGTTTCATCCGGACTGGCACACCGCGATCTATAATTTCGACCGCCGCGAGGTTTCATCCTACCTCGTCAATAACGCGCTGTTCTGGGCGGAAAAATACCACATCGACGGACTGCGCGTGGATGCGGTCGCGTCCATGCTCTACCTCGACTACTCGCGAAAACAAGGCGAGTGGATTCCGAACGAGAAGGGCGGCCGCGAAAACCTCGGCGCGGTGAAATTCCTGCAGGCGATGAACCAGCAGATCTACGGCCAGCATCCCGGCGTCATGACGATTGCCGAGGAATCGACGTCATGGCCAAAAGTGTCGCAACCGGTGCACGAGGGCGGCTTGGGCTTCGGCTTCAAGTGGAACATGGGCTTCATGCACGACACGCTAAAATATCTGGCGCGTGAACCGATCCACCGCAAGCACCATCACGACGAGATCACCTTCGGCCTGCTATACGCTTTCAGCGAAAATTTCGTCCTGCCGCTCTCCCATGACGAGGTCGTGCACGGCAAGGGCACGCTGCTGCACATGATGGCCGGCGACGACTGGCAGAAATTCGCGACGCTGCGCGCCTACTACGCCTTCATGTGGGGCTATCCTGGCAAGAAGCTGCTCTTCATGGGGCAGGAATTCGCGCAGCGCTCCGAATGGAACGAAGCGAAGGCGCTCGACTGGCATCTGATGAATTACGAGCCGCATCGAGGTGTCTGGAAGACCGTGCGCGACCTGAACTACCTCTACCGGTCGCGCCCGGCGCTGCACGCTCGCGACTGCGAGCCGGAGGGCTTCGAGTGGCTTGTCGTCGACGACAGGGAGAACTCAACCTTCGCTTGGCTGCGCAAGGCGCCCGGCGGTAATCCGATCGCGGTCATCTCCAATTTCACGCCGGTGGCGCGCGAAGGCTATCGGCTGCCGCTGCCGGAAGCGGGCACATGGCGCGAGATCATCAACACCGATGCGGCCGACTATGGCGGCAGCGGCATTGGCAATGCCGGCACGGTCATCGCGCGTAACGCTGGCAGCGGGGCGGAGGCAATCGTGACGCTGCCGCCGCTAGCGACGATCATGCTGGAATTCGTGGCGGCCGCTGCCGGGGAGGCGAAAGCGGCAGCGGCGGATGTTGCGAAAAAACCCGCCAAACCGGCCGCTGCAAAGGTCGGTGCGACGGCGAAGACTTGAGTGGGAGGGACGTCATGGAGTTGAAACGAACCCAGCCATTGGCCCGCGACGCGATGGCCTATGTGCTCGCGGGCGGGCGCGGCAGCCGCTTGAAGGAACTCACCGACCGAAGAGCGAAGCCCGCGGTCTATTTCGGCGGCAAGACCCGCATCATCGACTTCGCGCTATCCAATGCGCTCAACTCCGGCATCCGCCGTCTCGCGGTTGCGACACAGTACAAGGCGCACTCGCTGATCCGCCACCTGCAGCGCGGCTGGAACTTCCTCCGCCCTGAGCGAAACGAAAGCTTCGACATTCTGCCGGCCAGCCAGCGCGTCTCCGAGACTCAGTGGTATGAGGGGACGGCCGACGCCGTCTATCAGAACATCGATATCATCGAGAGCTACAATCCCGAGTTCATGGTGATCCTCGCCGGCGATCACATCTACAAGATGGACTACGAGATGATGCTGCGCCAGCACGTCGATGCCGGCGCTGACGTCACCGTCGGCTGCCTTGAAGTGCCGCGCATGGAGGCGACCGGCTTCGGCGTCATGCATGTCGACGGCAAGGACAACATCATCGCCTTTGTCGAGAAGCCGGCCGATCCGCCCGGCATCCCCGATAAGCCGGAGTTTGCGTTGGCCTCCATGGGCATCTACGTCTTCCGCACGAAGTTCCTGATGGAGCAGTTGCGGCGCGACGCGGCGACGGAAGGCTCGAGCCGCGACTTTGGCAAGGACATCATCCCCTTCATTGTTGCGCACGGCAAGGCGATCGCGCATCGTTTCACGAAATCCTGCGTGCGCTCCTCGATGGAGGCCGAGGCTTACTGGCGCGACGTGGGAACCGTCGACGCATACTGGGAAGCCAACATCGACCTGACGGACGTCACGCCCGAACTCGACCTCTACGATCGCGACTGGCCGATCTGGACTTATGCCGAATTGAAGCCGCCGGCAAAGTTTGTGCATGACGAGGAAGGCAGGCGCGGTTCGGCCGTGTCGTCGCTTGTGTCTGGCGACTGCATCATTTCGGGCGCCAGCCTGAAGCGCAGCCTGATCTTCACCGGCGCGCGCATCAATTCCTACTCCAAGCTGGAAGATGTGGTGATGCTGCCCGACTGCGTGGTCGGCCGCAACGTGCGGCTGAAGCGCGTGGTGATCGACCACGGTGTGAAAATCCCGGAAGGGCTGGTGGTCGGCGAAGACCCGAAACTGGACGCGAAGCGCTTCCGCCTGTCGGAGAAGGGGATTGCACTGGTCACCCAGCCGATGATCGACCAATTGAAGCTCTAGCGATGAAAGTCCTCTCGATCGCCTCGGAAATCTTTCCGCTGGTGAAAACCGGCGGGCTGGCTGATGTGACCGGCGCATTGCCGCTTGCCATGGCGCCGCTCGGCATTGAGATGGGATCGTTCGTTCCCGGTTACCCGGCCGTTCTCGACAAGCTGCGGAAAAAGAAAAGCGTCCACTCCTACACGGCGCTGCAGGGTGGACCAGCCGCAATCGTCGCCGGCACGGCGTCCGGGCTCAATCTGCTCGTGCTCGACGCGCCTCATCTCTTCAATCGGCCGGGCGGACCTTATGGCGACACGAGCGGCGCCGACTGGCCGGACAACTGGCGCCGCTTCGCCGCTTTCTGCCTGGCGGCGGGCGACATCGCCGCCGGCGCGGTCGATGGCTACAGGCCGGACGTGGTCCACGCGCATGATTGGCAGGCGGCTATGGCGCTCGCCTACATGCGCCATGGTGCGACGCCCGACACGCCGAAGGTGATCACCGTCCACAACCTTGCTTTCCAGGGCCAGTACGGCGCGTCGATCTTCGGCGAGCTTGGCTTGCCGCCGGAAGCGATGTCCGTCGATGGCGTCGAATATTATGGCGGCGTCGGTTACCTGAAGGCGGGTCTGCAGGCAGCCTGGGCGATCACCACCGTCAGCCCGACCTATGCGCAGGAGATCCGCACGCCGGAATTCGGCATGGGGCTCGACGGGCTGGTCAATCTGCGCGCCGCCGATCTGGTTGGCATCGTCAACGGCATCGACACCGACATATGGGACCCGGCGACAGACGAGCACTTGGTCACTACCTACACCGCCCGCACTCTTAAGGCGCGCACCGCGAACAAGCGCGCGATCGAGGATCGTTTCTCGCTGGCGCAGGATGACGGACCGATCTTCTGCGTGGTCAGCCGGCTGACCTGGCAGAAGGGCATGGACATCCTCGCCTCGCAGATCGACGCCATCGCCGGCATGGGGGCGCGGCTTGCCGTGCTTGGCTCGGGCGACCGCGCGCTGGAAGGCGCGCTTCTCGCGGGCGCTGCCCGTCATCGTGGCCGCATCGGCGTCGTCATTGGTTATGACGAGAGCCTGTCGCACCTCCTGCAGGGCGGCGCCGACGCAATCCTCATCCCGTCACGCTTCGAGCCATGCGGTCTGACCCAGCTCTACGGCTTGCGATATGGATGCGTGCCGGTCGTCGCACGCACCGGTGGTCTGGCCGATACCGTCATCGACGCCAATGAGGCAGCACTTTCGGCGGGTGTCGCCACCGGCTTCCAGCACGCCGCGTCGAATGGCGACGCCTTCGTGCATGGCGTTCGCCGCGCCGTGGAAGCGTTCGCAAACAAGCCAGCCTGGGCGGCTCTGCAGAAACAGGGGATGAAGGCCGACGTCTCGTGGGGCAAGAGCGCCGCGCGTTACGCCGATCTCTATCGCACGCTGCTAGCAGGAAAGACCGCATGATCCGCACCGTCCAGACCAAACCTTATGACGACCAGAAGCCAGGGACGTCCGGCCTGCGCAAGAAGGTGCCGGTTTTCCAGCAGGAGAATTACGCCGAGAACTTCATCCAGTCGGTGTTCGACTCGCTCGAAGGCTATCAGGGCAAGACGCTGGCGATCGGCGGCGATGGACGTTACTTCAACCGCGAGGTGATCGACATCGCCATCCGCATGGCGGCGGCGAACGGTTTCGGCAAAGTCATCGTCGGCAGGGGCGGCATCCTTTCGACGCCCGCCGCCTCGAACATCATCCGCAAGTACAAATGTTTCGGCGGCATCATCCTCTCGGCCTCGCACAATCCCGGCGGCCCGCACGAGGACTTCGGCATCAAGTACAACATCGGCAATGGTGGGCCGGCGCCGGAAAAGATCACGGACGCGATCTTCGCGCGCTCCAAGGCAATCACCGAGTACCGGATCGCCGACTTCGGGCCGATCGACCTCGATACGATCGGATCGACGACGGCCGGCGGCATGATCGTTGAGGTGATCGACCCGGTCGCCGACTATGCGGCGCTGATGGAGACACTCTTCGATTTCGATGCGATCCGCGCCATGTTCAAAAGCGGCTTCCGGATGGCGTTCGATTCCATGCATGCGGTGACCGGCCCTTACGCCAAGGAGATTCTGGAGAACCGCCTCGGCGCGCCGGCCGGCACGGCGCGCAATTTTGTGCCGATGGAGGATTTCGGCGGGCATCATCCCGACCCCAACCTCGTCCACGCCAAGGAGCTCTACGACGAGATGATGGCGCCGGGTGCGCCGGATTTCGGCGCGGCTTCCGACGGTGACGGCGACCGCAATCTGATCATCGGACAGGGGATTTTCGTTACCCCGTCGGACTCGCTGGCTGTGCTCGCCGCCAATGCGCATCTGGCGCCCGGCTACAAGGCTGGCCTGAAGGGCATCGCGCGGTCGATGCCGACGAGCGCCGCCGCCGACCGTGTCGCGGCGAAGCTGAAGATCGGCATGTACGAGACGCCGACCGGCTGGAAGTTTTTTGGCAACCTGCTCGACGCCGGCAAGGTGACGATCTGCGGCGAGGAAAGCGCTGGCACCGGTTCCGACCACGTGCGCGAGAAGGACGGCCTCTGGGCGGTGCTTTTGTGGCTGAACATCCTCGCCGTGCGCAAGGAAAGCGCCAAGGAGATCGTTTCAAAACACTGGGCGGAATATGGCCAGAACTATTATTCGCGGCACGACTACGAAGCGGTTGAGACCGAGAAGGCCAATGCGCTGATCGAAGAGCTGCGCGGCATGCTCGGCTCGCTGCCCGGCACGAAGATCGGCGCGTTGACGATCGAGGCTGCCGACGAGTTCGCTTATCACGATCCCGTCGATGGCTCGGTCAGCAAGAACCAGGGCACCCGCGTGATGTTCAAGGGCGGCTCGCGTGTCGTGTTCCGTCTCTCGGGCACCGGCACGTCAGGTGCGACGCTGCGCGTCTATATCGAGAAGTATGAGCCCGACGCAGCGAAGCATGGCGGCGACGCGCAGGAAGCGCTTGCGGACCTGATTGCTGCCGCCGACGAGATCGCTGGCATTCGCAGGCATACCGGCCGCGCCGCGCCGACGGTCATTACCTGATGCAGCACGCCGAAAGGCGCCTTGGAGCCGAAGTCACATCGGGCAGCGTCCGCTTCTCCGTTCGTTCCGAGACTGCTGACCGCATCTGGGTCTCGATCTTCGACTCGGCTGGCGAGCGTGAGACCGATCGCATCGAACTCGCGCGCGGCGAAGATTTCATTTTCAGCGTACTCGTCCCTGGCATCAGCGAAGGCACGCGCTACGGCTTTCGGGCCGACGGCGAGTATGCGCCGACGAAGGGTCTCTGGTTCGATCCCGACAAGCTGCTTGTCGATCCATATGCGATTGAGGTCGACCGCCGATATGTGCAGGATCTAAAGCTCGCCGCTCCGCGAGGGCAAGGCGAAGACACTGCGCCACTGGTGCCTAAGGCAGTGGTTCGAAATATCGAGCCTGCATCCGACCGGTCACCGATTTTCCAGCCCGGCGGATTGATCTACGAGGTCCCGGTCCGCGCCTTCACCAAACTTCACCCCGACGTTCCGGAATCCGAGCGCGGGACGATCCGCGCGGTCGCGCATCCCGCGATCATCGCGCATCTCAAAAAGCTCGGCGTTGGCGCTTTGGAATTGATGCCCATTACCGCGACGATTGACGAACGCCACCTTCCGCCGCTCGGGCTCGCGAATGTCTGGGGCTACAATCCCTTGACTTTTATGGCGCTCGACCCGCGCCTGGCGCCGGGCGGGATCGCCGACCTTCGCGAAACAGTGGCAGCGCTGCGCAAGGAAGGCATCGGCGTCATTCTCGACCTGGTCTTCAACCATACCGGCGAAGCCGACGTGGCCGGCCCGACGCTCTCATTTCGCGGCTTGGACAATCGCCTCTATTACCGCAACGACCGAACTGGCCGGCTTGTCAACGATACCGGTTGCGGCAACACCCTCGATTGCACACAGCCGGCGGTGATTGAGATGGTGCTGGCATCGCTCCGTCACTTTGTATTGAACGCCGGCGTCGACGGCTTCAGGTTTGATCTCGCGCCGGTTCTAGGCCGCACGGACCGTGGCTTCGATCCCAACGCGCCCTTATTGAGCGCCATCGCAACTGATCCAATCCTTGCGGACCGTGTGCTGATCGCCGAGCCTTGGGACGTCGGTGAGAATGGCTACCAGCTCGGCAATTTCCCCGCAAAATTCCTCGAATGGAACGATCACTACCGCGACGATATCAGGCGCTTCTGGCGCAACGACCGTGGCACGATCGGCCTGCTCGCGACGCGGCTTGCCGGCTCATCGGATATTTTCGCGCGCGGCGGGCAGTCAATGACGCGCAGCGTCAACTTCCTTGCCGCGCATGACGGTTTCACGCTCGCCGACCTGTCCCGATACGAGCGCAAGCACAATGAGGCGAACGGCGAACGCAATCGCGATGGCCACAGCGAGAACTTTTCTTGGAACAACGGCGTGGAAGGCGACAGCGCCAACCCGAAAATCGTCGAGAGCCGGCGGCGCGATGCCTTCGCGATGCTGGCGACGCTGTTTGCGTCGCGCGGCACGATCATGCTCACCGCCGGCGACGAGTTCGGCCGCAGCCAGTGCGGCAATAACAATGCTTATGCGCAGGATAATCAGATCACCTGGCTCGACTGGGCAAAGCGCGACACGGCGCTCGAAGCACATGTTATGGCGCTGGCCGCGCTGCGGGCGGCGTTTCCCGCACTTGGCAAGCAGGATTTCCTCACCGGGCGGGCAGTGGACAACGGCTTCCCGGACGTCGAATGGCTGCCCGAAACCGGCGAGCGAATGACCGAGCACAACTGGCAGGATCGCGACCGGCACAGGCTCACGATGTTGCTTGCGTCCGAGTCCGGAGCCCGCCTGGCGGTCCTGATCAATGGCGACCGCCGCTCCTGCGTGTTCAGCCTGCCTGCACGGGACGGCTATGCGTGGAGACCCGCTGCTGGAACCGAGCGCGACATTTTGCGAAATCTCGAAGAGGGCGGTGTCCTCATCGAGCGCCGGTCCGTGGTATTCTTGAAAGAAGCAGCCAACACGTGAATTTGAGGGGCTGGGTTCGCCAATCAGGGTTAACCATTTGATCGTGGCGGGATTTTTCTGGTCGGAGTGGCAGGATTTGAACCTGCGACCCCATCGTCCCGAACGATGTGCGCTACCAGGCTGCGCTACACTCCGTGACCAGACCGCGGGCTTATAGCCGCCGCTATTTGATACTGCAAGCAATCAATGACGGCATTGAAAACATGGGTCCACAGACCGGAAAATCCAGCTTAATCCGCCGGTAAGCCGAAGCTTCTAGGATGACGCAGCAATTTGCGCCGACCGGAGTTTTCTTGAGCCCAAAACCCGCCCAATCGCTGGAGCCGAACACCTATGCGTTCGAGACCACGCCGCTCGTCAAGGCGTCGGGGTTCCGCGAGTACGACGCGCGCTGGTGGTTCGGCCATCCGGGCTCGGTGAAGCTGCCGGAACTCAACCTGATTGGTGTCCAGGCGCTGGGGCAGGGGCTGGCGACTTTGATCCGTCGCCAGGGTATCGGGCTTGAGATCGTCGTCGGTCACGACTTTCGTTCCTATTCGCTCTCGATCAAGCTCGCCCTTACGTCTGGCCTGATGGCAGCCGGTGCGCGAGTGAAGGACGTCGGACTGGCGCTCTCGCCGATGGCCTATTTCGCACAGTTCCACCTCGATGCGCCTTCCGTCGCTATGGTGACCGCCTCTCACAATGAGAATGGCTGGACCGGCGTAAAGATGGGTTCCGAGCGCCCGCTGACCTTCGGTCCGGACGAGATGTCGGCGCTGAAGCAGATCGTGCTCAATGGCGAGGCCGAACTCATCGGCGGCGGGACATACGAATTCGTCGATGGCGTTCGCGCCGCCTACATCGCCGACCTCGTCAAGGAGGGCCCGGTCAAGCGCAAGCTCAAGGTCGTCGCCGCCTGCGGCAACGGCACGGCTGGAGCCTTCGCGCCGGAAGCACTGGAGCGCACCGGCGTCGAGGTCATTCCGCTCGATGCCGAACTCGACCACACTTTTCCGCGCTACAACCCGAACCCGGAAGACATGGAGATGCTCCACGCGATCCGTGACAAGGTTCTGGAGACCGGGGCTGACATCGGTCTCGGCTTCGACGGCGATGGCGATCGCTGCGGCGTGGTCGACAATGAGGGCAACGAGATTTTCGCCGACAAGATCGGCGTGATGCTGGCACGCGATATCTCCTCACTGAATCCCGGTGCGAAATTCGTCGTCGACGTGAAGTCGACGGGCCTGTTCATGACCGATCCGGTCCTGAAACAGAACGGGGCCATCACCGACTACTGGAAGACCGGCCATTCCTACATCAAGCGGCGTGTTGCGGAACTTGGCGCTGCCGCCGGTTTCGAGAAGTCAGGGCATTTCTTCTTCAATCCGCCGATCGGCCGTGGTTATGACGACGGCCTGGTGACGGCGATCGCGATCTGCCGCATGCTCGACCGCAGTCCGTCGAAATCGGTGGCCGATCTTTACCGTGCTCTGCCGCAGACATTTGGTACGCCGACCATGTCGCCGCATTGCGCCGACGAGGTGAAATACGGCGTGGTCGAAAGAGTATTGGCCGATTTTCGTGCCATGCAGGCTAGCGGCGAGCAATTAGCGGGGCAGCCCATCGCCGATCTGGTGACGGTCAACGGGGTGCGCGTTGTTGCCGAAGACGGCACATGGGGCTTGGTGCGCGCCTCGTCCAACAAGCCGGAGCTGGTAGTCGTCGTCGAGAGCCCGGTGTCATCGGCGCGACGACGGGAAATGTTCGAGGCGGTCGACGCGGTTCTACGCAAGAATCCTGAAGTCGGCGCCTACAACCAGACCTTTTGACCATGGCCAAGCGGATCGTCAGTTTTGTGATGAGTGGCGGCGTCGGATCGCGGCTCTGGCCGCTGTCGCGCGAGGACAATCCCAAACAGTTTCATGCGCTTGCAGGCGATCGTTCGATGCTTGCGAAAACCCTCCAGCGCATCAAGGCGCGGCCCGGCGCCGAGACGCCGCTCTTCGTCATCGCATCTGAACGTCATGCCGACCGCGTGCGAAATGATCTGGCGCCGATCGACCTCGCCGGCGGCGGCGCGATCTTCGAACCGGTCGGCAGGAACACCGCCGCTGCAGTGGCGTTAGCGACGCTGCATACGCTGAAAACCTTTGGCGACACACTGATGCTCGTGGTGCCGTCGGACCACGAGATTTCGACGGACGGACAGTTCTGGGAGACGGTCGAGAAGGGCACTGTCGCGGCTGAGAAAGGTCGCATCGTCGTATTCGGCATCAAGCCCACCGTGCCCGAAACCGGATACGGCTACATCGAGGTTGCAGCCTCCGGCGATGAGGTGGCCGACGTCGCGCGTTTCATCGAAAAGCCAAACCTCGAGACGGCGGAAAAATACCTGAAGGCCGGTAACTTCTTCTGGAACGCTGGCATTTTCCTCTTCCGTGCGGCCGCCATGCGCGATGCATTCGGGAGATTCGCGCCAGACATCTGGAGCGCGACGGAAACCGCCTATGCGCGCGCCAACGCGGAAGTCTCCGGCATCTATTTGCCGCTGGAGGATTATGAGGGGATACCTTCCACCTCGATCGATTACGCGATCATGGAGAAGGCGTCGGGCATCGGCATGGTGCCGGCAACGTTCCGCTGGAACGATCTCGGTTCCTGGCAATCGCTGCTCGACGTCAGCGCTACCGACGGCTCGGGCAACGTGATCATCGGCGACGTCGTCGCGATCGATTGCGAGAACTCGTATCTCCGCAGCGAAGGCCGGTTGGTATCCGCCGTTGGTCTAAAGAACGTTGCGGTCGTCGCGACCGTTGATGCGACTTTCGTTGCGCCGGTGAGCTATAGCCAGAACGTAAAGAAGGTGGTCGAGCAGCTCGAAAAAAGCGGGCGGCTGGAGACAAAGTTCACGCCGGCGCAGGACCGTGTGGTGAGTACCGGTTCATGGCGCCGCCGCGTGCATCACTGGCTATTCGAGGAAACGCTGCCGCTCTGGTCGACGCGCGGCGTTGACCGCGTCCATGGCGGCTTCCATGAGGCATTGGGTCTCGACGGCACGCCGCTGCTGAAACCGAAGCGCATGCGCACTATGGCCCGGCAGATCTACGCCTTTGCCATCGCCAAGGAGCGCGGCTGGACCGGCCTGGCTGACGAACTGATCGTGCATGGCATCTCTTTCATCTCGAAGAATGGCCGCACGAAGAACGGTGGCTGGGTGCGTGTGCTGGACACCGACGGCTCCGTCGCCGACCCGGCAGAAGACGCTTATGACCATTCCTGCGTTCTGTTGGCGCTGGCGCATGCACATCGCGCGGGCAATCCTGATGCCAAGACGCTGGGCGAAGAGACGTTCAGCTTCCTCGACGAGCATCTCGAGGACGGCAAGATGACCGGCTTCCTCGAGACGCCGGACGGCAAGGATCTGCGCCGCTCGAACCCGCACATGCATCTGCTTGAGGCATTCCTCGCTTGGCACGACGTGACGGGTGACCGCACGTACCTCAGGCGCGCGGCCCGCATTGTCGATCTCTTCCGTGCTTCGTTCTTCGATCCGGAAAGCTGGACGCTGGGTGAATATTTCGACGAAAACTGGAAACCGGCGGCGGATGAAAAGGGCGACTGGACCGAACCCGGCCACCATTTCGAATGGGCTTCGCTGCTGATCGATTTCGCGGCCGCCAGCGGCCAGACGGACCTGATCGCGTTTGCCCGCAAGCTTTATGCCTCGGCGATCGCCAATGGCTTGAACCGGGCGACCGGGCTCGCCTATGCCGCCGTCTCGCGTCAGGGTATCCCGCTGGCGCTGTCGTCGCGCAGTTGGCCTCAGACGGAAGCGATCAAGGCTGCGATCGCGCTCGACGGCACCGGCGGCCCGGACCTGAAACCTGAGATCGAAGCACGGGTCGGGCGGCTCTTCCGCTGGCACATCGATCCGGCGCCGACCGGCCTTTGGATCGACCAGATCGACGAGCGGGGCAGGGCGACGGCAACCGAAGTCCCAGCTTCGATCTTCTACCACCTCGTCTGTGCGCTGACGCAGTATCTGGACAAGACGGAAGGTGTTCCTGGGCCGGGATTTGGCTAAACAGCTACCTCTTGCCGAAATGTAGAAATGTATCTACATTGTCGCGGATGAGGAGCTGCGATGTCGATCATTACGGTTTCCAGCCGGGAATTTAATCAGGATACGGGTGCTGCCAAAAAGGCCACCAAGAACGGGCCGGTCTTCATTACGGATCGCGGCAAGCCTGCTCATGTCCTGATGACGATCGAAGAGTACCGGCGATTGAGTGGGCAGGGAAAAAGCCTCGCCCAGCTTTTGGCACAGCCGGGACCCGAGGCTGACTTCGACTTCGAACCACCGCGCCTACGCGACGGGTGGCTCAAGCCAGCCGATTTCGATTGATGTTCATTCTCGATACGAATGTCCTTTCAAGTCTTCGGCGCCCAGAAAGAGAAAATACCAACTTTCGGGATTGGGCCGAAAACAAGCTAAGCGACGACTCTTTCCTGTCAGCTGTCACGATCTTGGAGATCGAAATAGGGGCGGCTAGAATGGCTAGAAAAGACGTAGCTCAAGCGCTTGTCTTTCGACAGTGGATCGACAAACAGGTTCTGCCGCCGTTTGAAAGAAAAATTCTTCCGATCGATGCGGACATCGCTCGCCGTTGTGCGCAGCTTCATGTCCCCGATCGACGTCCTGAACGGGACGCTTTCATCGCTGCAACAGCGCTGACGCACGGCCTGACTGTCGTCACTCGGAACGTGCGCGATTTCGTGCCTATGGGCGTGCAGACGTTGAACCCATGGATGGCCAGCGCCTAAACCAGTTAATACGGGCTAACGACGTCACCGGTCTCCACATACACAGACTTGAGCTGAGAATAGTGCTCCAGCGCGGCGAGTGAGTTCTCCCGACCAATGCCGGATTGCTTGAAGCCGCCGAACGGGATTTCGGCCGGCGCCAGATTGTAGTGGTTGATCCAGCAGCTGCCCGCCTGCAGGTCGGCGATGATCCGATGCGCGCGGGGCATGTCGCGGGTGAAGATGCCGGCGGAGAGGCCGAATTCCGTGTCATTCGCACGCGCCACGACCTCGTCTTCGTCGGCGAAGGTGAGCACGGACATCACCGGTCCGAAGATCTCCTCCCGCGCGATGCGCATATCGTCCCTCACATCGGTGAAGATCGTCGGCTCGACGAAGAAGCCGCCCTCGAAGCCTTGCAGTGACGGCACGCCGCCGCCGTGGTGCAGCGTCGCCTCCTGCTTGCCGATGTCGATGTAGCCGAGCACCTTGCCATGCTGGCTCTTGTTGATCAGCGGCCCCATCTGCGTGTCGGGATCGAGCGGGTCGCCGATCCTGATCTTCTTGGTGCGCTCCGTCAGCCGGTCGAGGAAACGGTCGTAGATGCCGTTCTGGACGAAGACGCGCGTGCCGTTCGAGCAGACCTGGCCGGTCGAATAGAAATTGCCGAGCATCGCGCCGCCGACGGCGTTCTCGATATCGGCGTCGTCGAACACGATCAGCGGCGACTTGCCGCCAAGCTCCATCGTCGCGTGCTTCATCTGCGAGCCGGCCAGCGCCAGCACTTTCTTGCCTGTTCCGACCGAGCCAGTGAGCGACACTTTTGCCACGACGGGATGGCCCGCCAGCGCGCCGCCGACATCGCCATAACCCTGCACGACGTTGAACAGCCCGTCCGGCAGACCGGCCTCGGTATAGATTTCGGCCAGCGCCAATGCGGAGAGGGGCGTATTCTCCGACGGCTTGAACACCATCGCATTGCCCATGGCGAGTGCCGGGGCGGATTTCCAGCCGGCGCCCTGGATCGGATAGTTCCACGCGCCGATGCCTACGCAGACGCCGAGCGCTTCGCGCCGTGTGTAGGCGAAGGGACCGCCGAGATCGACATAGTCGCCGTTGAACGAACCGACAGCGCCGCCGAAATATTCGAGCGCATCGGCCGCTGAAGCCGGGTCGGCAACCAGCGTTTCCTGGATCGCCTTGCCGGTGTCGAGCGTCTCCAACCGTGCCAGCTCGGCATTGCGGGCGCGAAGAATGTCCGCAGCACGGCGCAGGATGCGTCCGCGCTCGCCCGGCTTCAAACGCGCCCAGGCGGGCTGCGCGGCGCGTGCCGCTTCAACCGCAAGCTCGATGATGTTGCTGGTGGCTGAGTGAAGCTCGGCGATCGTCTCGCCGGTGGCCGGGTAGATCACCGGCAGCAGCACGCCGCCTTCGTCCTCGACGAAGCGGCCATTGATGTAGTGCGAGGCTTTCGGCTGCGCCTTCATGCCCTTTTCCTTTCAGCCTTCGCGGCTCAGCGGTCGGAGACCTGCCAGCGCGGGTTGATCCACGGTTCCTGGTTCGATGGCGGCAGCGTGGGCTTGCCCAGAATATGGTCGGCGGCTTTTTCGCCGGTCATGATCGAGGGTGCGTTGAGGTTGCCGTTGGTCACTTGCGGGAAGATCGAGGAGTCGGCGACCCGCAGCCCCTCGACGCCGATCACGCGCGTTTCTGGATCCACCACCGCCATGCGGTCGTCGCCGCGGCCCATCCGGCATGTGCCGCACGGATGAAAGGCGCTTTCGGCGTGTTCGCGGATGAAAGCGTCCAGTTCGTCGTCGCTCTGCACGTGCGCGCCAGGCGAAATCTCGCGGCCGCGGTACTCGTCGAAGGCAGACTGCCCGAAAATTTCGCGCGTCAGCCGGATGCAATGGCGGAAATCGGTCCAGTCGTCCGGATGAGACATGTAGTTGAACTGGATCTTTGGCTTCACCGCCGGATCGGGCGAGCGGAGCGTCACCGAGCCGCGCGACTTCGACCGCATCGGTCCGACATGCGCCTGGAAGCCGTGCGACTTCGCCGCTGCCCTACCGTCGTAGCGGATCGCGACCGGGATGAAATGGTATTGGATGTCGGGGTAGTCGACGCCCGGTTTCGAGCGCACGAATGCGGCGGCCTCAAAATGGTTCGACGCGCCAAGCCCCGTCTTGAAGAACAGCCACTCCGCGCCGATCATCGCCTTCGAAAACAGGCCGAGCTTGGAATAGAGCGTGATCGGCTTCAGCGATTCCTGCTGGATGTAGAGCTCCATGTGGTCCTGCAGGTTCGCTCCGACCCCCGGCCGATCCGCGACCACCTCGATGCCGTTCGCCTTGAGATGCTCGGCCGGCCCGATGCCCGACAGCAGCAGCAGTTTTGGCGAATTGATCGACGACGCCGCGACGATCACCTCGCGCTTGGCGCGGACGGTCTGGACCTGCCGCCTGAGCTCGATCTCGACGCCGACGGCGCGTTGATTCTCGATCACCACCCGCCGCGCGAAGCCGCTGATGAGACTCACGTTTTTGCGTTTCATCGCAGGGCGCAGATAAGCGTTGGCAGTCGACCAGCGGCGGCCGTGATGGATCGTCTGCTCCATCGCTCCAAAACCTTCCTGCTTGGAGCCGTTGTAATCTTCCGTCGTCTCGAACCCTGCCTGACGGCCAGCCTCGATGAAGGCCGCATAGAGCGGGTTCAGGCGTTTTCCACGCCGCACATACATCGGTCCGTCCGTGCCGCGCCAGCCATCTTCGCCGCCATGGCTGTGCTCCATGCGCTTGAAGTAGGGGAGCACGTCGGCGAAGCCCCAGCCGGTCGCGCCGCTCTCAGCCCAATGGTCGAAGTCGCGCGCATGGCCGCGCACATAGACCATGCCGTTGATCGAGGACGACCCGCCCATTACCTTGCCGCGCGGCGTCGCCAGCGTGCGGCCGTTGAGATGCGGTTCCGGCTCGGTCTGGAAACCCCAGTCGTAGCGGCTCATGCCCATCGGAATCGACAGCGCCGCCGGCATCTGGATGAACGGCCCGTAGTCTGTGCCGCCATATTCGATGACGATCACGGAATGCTTGCCGTCCTCCGACAGGCGATAGGCGAGCGCCGAGCCCGCCGAGCCCGATCCGACGATGACGTAGTCGGCCTCAAGCTGCATCGGCGATGTACTTCGTGAAATCGGCGAGCGAGACGTTGCCGCCGGTTGAAACCACCAGCACCGACTTGCCCCTCACGTCGACGCCGCCGTCGAGGAGGGCGGCAAGCGAGGCGGCCCCTGAAGGCTCCAGCACCAGCTTCAGCCGTTCGGCGGCGATCTTCATGGCCTTCTTGACCGATATGTCGGTCACTGTGACGCCGCGCACGCCCGCTGCCGAGACCGCCTCGAAAGGCGCCTGGCCTGGCCTGCGCGCCATCAGCCCGTCGCAGATCGACGGTTCGCCGAGCGGCACCGCCTCGATCTCGCCATGCGCCAGCGATCGGCCCATGCTGTTGAAGCGCTCGGGCTCCACCGCGATGATCTCAGTGTCCGGCGAGAGATAATGGAAAGCGAGCGCCACGCCGCCGATCAGCCCACCGCCACCGACCGAGCAGAACAGCAGATCCACCGCCGCCTTCTTGGCGGCGAGTTGCTCCAGCGCTTCCAGCCCGGCGCCGGCCTGCCCGGCGACGATTTCCGGATCGTCGAACGGGTGCAGCAGCGCCAGCCCTTCTTCGGCCGCGATGTCGCGCGCCTTCGCCGCGGCGACTTCTTCGCGCGGCCGATCGCCATGCTCCGTCAGCACAACCCTGGCGCCGTAGCCTGCGGTGGCATCACGCTTGGCGGGCGGGGCATCCACCGGCATGACGATCGTCACCGGAATGCCGAGCGCCTCGCCGGCGGCCGCCAGTCCTTGCGCGAAATTGCCCGACGAGTAGGCCACCACGCCGCGCCTGGCTTCCTCGGCCGAAAGCTGTTTCAGCCGCCAGTAGGCGCCGCGCACCTTGAACGAGCCGGCCCATTGCAGCGATTCCGGCTTCACGAAGACGCGGGCCGCGCCGCTGAGCTTCGCCAGATGCGCGGACTCCAGCAGCGGCGTGATCTGCGTCGCCTGCGAGGTCAGCGCGTAGGCCTTCCTGAGATGGTCGAGCGACGGGATCATTTGGCCCTCAGCGACTCGTAGGAGACCATGGCGTGCTCGGCATAGGCGGATCGCTGCTGCAGCCGCTCGTAATAGGCGAGCAGATGCGGCGTGTCGGCGCGCTCGAAGTCCAGCGTGTAATAGCGGTAGAGCAGGGTGCCGACGATGATGTCGGCGAAACAGATGTCGCTGCCGCCGAGATATTCGGCCTCCGCGAGCCTTGCATCGATCATCGCGGAGAGCTTCGCCAGCCGCTCAACGCCGCCTGCAATCACCTTGGCGTCGCGGTTCTCCGGCTTTTGCAGGAGCTGCCAGAACACCGGCGTCAGCAGCGTCGGGCCGAACGCCGTCTTGATCCACTCGGCCCACTTGTCGACCGAGGCCCGCACCAGCGGATCACGCGGCCAGAACTGCTCCGAGCCATAGGCCGCGGCCAGATAGCGCACGATCGCGGCACTTTCCCAGAGATAGACGCCCTTGTGGCGAATGACCGGCACGAGCCCGTTCGGGTTCATCGCCAGATAGTCCGGCGTATTGTTGCCGCCGAACGAGCCGCCGACGTCGAGCCGCTCGTATTCCAGCCCAAGCTCGCCGATCGCCCACATCACCATCTGCACGTTCGACGATGTCTTGCGGCCCCAGACCGTGATCATCTCATTCTCCTCTCGGGAAGCGCTTGGAGTCCTCGAGGTTGTCGAGGTTCATGTGGTTGCGCATGTAGCGCTCCGACGCTTTTTGCAGCGGCTGGAAATCCCATGGGTAGTACGCGCCGTTGCGCAGCGCCGGGTAGACCACCCAGCGGCGCGCCTGGCTTTCGCGCACCGCCGCGTCGAACGTTTTCATGTCCCAGCGCGCGCGAATCTTCTCCATGAACTCTCCGACAAGCGCAGCGTTCGTCGGTTCGGCCGCGAGGTTCACGCGCTCCAGCGGATCCGATTCCAGATCAAAGAGTTGCGGAGGGTCGATCTCGCAATGGACGAACTTGTATTTGCCCTCGCGCAGCGCCACCAGCGGCGCATACGAACCCTCCGCCGCGTACTCCATCAGAACCGGTTCGGTCCGCGTCTCGCCGCGCGTCAGCGGCAGCAGCGACTGGCCGTCGGTCCATGGCATGATACCACTCATGTCGATGCCGGCGAGGTCGCACAGCGTTGGCAGCACGTCGAGATTGGACACCGGCGTCTCGACCAGCTCAGCCCGTACGTTCGGGCCGGCGATCATCAGCGGCACACGCGCCGAGCCCTCGAAGAAGCACATCTTGAACCACAGGCCGCGCTCGCCGAGCATATCGCCGTGATCCGAGCAGAACACGATCACCGTGTTGTCGAGCATGCGCGTCCGTTGGAGAACGTCGAGCAGCTCGCCGACCTTGTCGTCCAGATAGGAGATGTTGGCGAAATAGCCGCGCCGCGAGCGCTGCACCATCTCCCGCGTGATCGAGTATTTCGCGTAGTTCGAGGCGAGATAGAGCCGCTGCGAATGCGCGTCCTGTTTTTCCGCCGGAATGAACCCGACTTCGGGATCGAGCGTCTGGCAGTTTTCGTAGAGATCCCAATACTGCTTCCGCGCCACATAAGGATCGTGCGGATGACTGTAGGACACGGTCAGGCACCACGGCCGCGCATCGGGATCGTTCGAGGTCCGTGACCACTCGTAAAGCTTCTGCGTTGCGTGGAAGGCGACCTCGTCGTCATACTCCATCTGGTTGGTGGTCTCGGCCACGCCGGCGCCGGTCACCGAACCCAGATTGTGGTACCACCAGTCGATCCGCTCGCCCGGCTTGCGATAGTCCGGCGTCCAGCCGAAATCGGCCGGGTAGATGTCGGTCGTCAGCCGCTCCTCGAAGCCGTGCAACTGGTCCGGCCCGACAAAATGCATCTTGCCCGACAATGCCGTGTGGTATCCCGCCGCGCGCAAATGGTGCGCGAAGGTCGGGATATCCGAGGCGAACTCGGCGGCATTGTCATAGACGCGCGTCCGCGACGGCAACTGCCCGCTCATGAAGGAAGCGCGTCCGGGCGCGCAGAGCGGCGAGGCGGTGTAGTTGTTGGCGAAGCGTGCCCCGCGCGCAGCCAGCGCCTTCAGATGCGGCGCATGCAGGAAATCGGCCGGCCCATCGGGAAACAACGTCCCGTTCAACTGGTCGACCATGATGATCAGTATGTTCGGCCTGGCGGTCATTTCATGCAGGTCCGTTCGCCGAGTTTTGTCGCAATGTAGTCTTCCACCAGCCCGATCGCGGTCGCAGCGTTCGGTGCGCCGTCCTTCAGCGCGCGACGGATGTAGAGCCCATCGATCAGCGCCGCGATGGATTCGGCGGCGAGTTCCGCTTCGGCTGGGGCGACCAACGGCTTGAGACCGCTCAGCAGATTGGAGTGCAGCCGTCGCGCGTAAATGCGCAGCAGCCGACGCAGTTCGGTCGATTTCTGTGCCTCGACATAGAAGGCAAGCCAGGCCGCGATGATCTCGGGCCGGAACTGTTGCTCGGAAAAGTTCACCGCGACGATCGCTGACAACCGTGCTCTCGGCGTTTTGGCTTTGGCAAGAGCAGCCCGCGCATCGCGGCCGAGCTCAGCCAGGATGTGCCGCATCGTCGCCTGCAGCAGCCCGTCCTTCGGCCCGAAATAGTGGTGCGCCAGCGCCGATGAGACTCCGGCGCGGCCGGCAATCTCCGACACGGTCACATCGAGCGAGCCGCGCTCGCCAATGGCCGAGATCGCGGCGTCGATGAGCGCTCTGCGGCGCAGCGGTTCCATCCCAAGCTTTGGCATGACCGGCACGCTATTTTTTATTGACTGACCAATCAACAAAAATCGAAACTGCCTCAATCGATTCAGTTTTCTGCTGCCTCTGGCGCATCGTTCAGTTTTGAACGATATCAATTGAGAGCACCGCGGCCGGTACCTCGCCGCTTGGGAGATTCGCATGACCGCTTGCATCGTCGGCTGGGCCCATTCGCGTTTCGGCAAGCTTGAGGGCGAAACGCTGGAATCGTTGATTGTCGGCGTGGCGCGCGAGGCGCTTGACCATGCCGGCCTCGGCCCAGACGATGTCGACGAGATCGTGCTTGGTCACTTCAATGCGGGCTTTTCGGCGCAGGATTTCACCGCCAGCCTCGTGCTGCAGGCAGACGACCGTCTGCGCTTCAAGCCGGCGACGCGGGTGGAGAATGCTTGCGCGACCGGCTCGGCCGCGGTCCGCCAGGGCATCCGCGCGATAGACGCGCGCGCGGCGCGCGTCGTGCTGGTCGTCGGCGCCGAGCAGATGACCACGACGCCGGGTCCGGAGATCGGCAGGAACCTGCTGCGCGCCTCCTATCTGCCGGAAGACGGCGACATACCAGCGGGCTTTGCCGGTGTGTTCGGCAAGATCGCCGGCGCCTATTTCCAGAAGCACGGCGACCAGTCCGACGCGCTGGCGCGTATTGCCGCCAAGAACCACAAGAATGGCGTCGACAATCCCTATGCGCAAATGCGCAAGGATTTCGGCTTCGATTTCTGCCGGCAGGAGAGTGAGAAGAACCCGTTTGTCGCCGGGCCGCTGAAGCGCACAGACTGCTCGCTGGTATCGGATGGCGCTGCGGCGATCGTGCTGGCCGACACGCAGACCGCGCTCTCAATGCGCCGCGCCGTTGCCTTCCGTGCCAATGAGCATGTGCAGGACTTTTTGCCGATGTCGAAGCGCGACATTCTTCTGTTCGAAGGCTGCGAGGAAGCCTGGACGCGTGCGCTGAGCAAAGCGGGCGTCGCACTCGATGATCTCTCCTTCGTCGAGACACATGACTGCTTCACCATCGCCGAACTGATCGAATACGAGGCGATGGGTCTGGCCAAGCGCGGCGAGGGCGCAAAGATCGCGCTGGAGGGTCAGACGGAGAAGGGCGGCCGCCTGCCGGTGAACCCGTCCGGTGGTTTGAAGGCCAAGGGCCACCCGATCGGTGCGACCGGCGTCTCGATGCATGCGCTGACCGCCATGCAGTTGACCGGCGAGGCCGGCGGCATCCAGGTGCCGGACGCCAAGCTCGGCGGCATCTTCAACATGGGCGGCGCAGCCGTCGCCAACTACGTCTCGATCCTCGAACGCATCAAGTAGCCTTCCTTTCGGCCTACCGAACGGTTAGACCGGCGCCAATGCAGGGTTTTCTTGAGGGCGTCATGTCCATCCGGACCGTTTTCCTCGCGCTGACAATGTCGACGGCTGCGACCTTTGCTTTCGCCCACGGCCGCACGCCGGAGGCCACGCTGGTCGAGCTTTTCTGCGCGCAGCACGGCAGCGACCAGCACGGTTACGGCTATCTCGTCACGGCTTCGCTGCTTGAGCTGATCGACAAGGCGCAGGCGAAGAACGACGAGATCCAGGCCGCTGCGCCTGACGAGAAGCCGCCGCTCGGCGACGGCATCCTGTTCCAGTCGTATCCAGATATGGCGCCTGTCTGTAAGCAGGGCGCATTCGGTGCGGACGGTATCGTCGAAGTGCAATACGAGTTTCCAGAGACGCCCGATGCGAACTGGACCGACCGGCTGAAGCTCGTCACTGAAAGCGGTCTCGTGAAGATCGACGACGTGCTCTACGGCAAGGAAGGCGTCGAAGGCTTGCGCAAGGTGCTCGATGGCGTCCTCAAGGCAGCGCAGTAAGACCATGTCCAATCCGGTTCTGGTCGAGGTGACGCGCGGCGACGCGGTGGAGAGCGAGCATCGCGGGACGGTCTCCGTTATCGATGGCGACGGCAAGGTTGCGCTGGAGATCGGCGACGTGTCTCGGCCGGTGTTCCCGCGCTCGGCGGTGAAGTCGATCCAGGCGCTGCCGCTGATCGAAACAGGTGCTGCGGACGCTTTCGGCTTCGGCAACAAGGAACTGGCGCTTGCGTGCGCCTCGCATTCCGGCGAGCCGCCACATACGGCTCTCGCCGAGTCGATGCTGAAGCGGGCCGGTTTCGGCGAGGCCGCGCTCGAATGCGGTTCTCACTGGCCGATCAGCCATGACGCAACGGTCGAACTCGCGCGGGCGGGCAAGGCGCCGAACCAGCTTCACAACAATTGCTCCGGAAAACATGCGGGCTTCATCTGCACCTGCCGGCATCAGGGCATAGATCCTCGCGGCTATGTGAATTTCGGCCACGCCTGGCAGGCGACCCTGCGCGGCGTGATGGAGGATGTCACCGGCGCAAGGCACGGCGATGACAATTGGGGCGTCGACGGCTGCTCCATCCCAACCTACGCCGTGCCGATCCGTGATCTCGCCAAAGGTTTCGCGCGCATGGCAACTGGCAACGGGTTCGGTCCCGAACGCGCCAAGGCGGCGAAGCGGCTCTTCGCGGCGTGCATGGCCGAGCCGTTCTACACCGCGGGCACTGGCCGCGCGGATGTGCCGTTGATGCAGGTAGCCCCCGGTCGCATATTTGTGAAGACGGGCGCCGAGGGCGTCTATTGCGCGGCAGTACCCGAGCAGGGGATTGGCATCGCGCTGAAATGTGACGATGGCGCCGGCCGTGCGGCCGAGGCGATCGTCGCAAAAGTTCTGGCGCGGTTCTTCGCTAAGGACGCGAAGGTCGTCGCCGCGCTTGATGCGATCGCCAATGTGCCGGTCGAGAGCCGCAAGGGCACGCCCGTTGGCGTTGTCCGGGCGACGGGTGCGCTGGCTTAGACGACCCGGTTGCGCTCCACGGTCAGATTGGCGAACTCGGCTGCGCCTTCCAGCGCGAGATCGCCCGTGACAGGCTCGGCCCAGCGGAAGCCGACGATGCCGCCGCGTTCTGCGCCTTCAATCAGATTGTCGGAGATCACGGCAGACCCGACACCCTCGACCACAGTCACCGCGATGCCGGTGCCGGTCTTGCGGATGACGTTGCCCGTCGCCACGACGTTGCGCATGAACTCGCCCCAGCCGATGTTCATGCCGTTGAGTGGTGCGGACTCGATGACATTCCCCGTCACCGCGCAGTCGGCTTCGATCGAGATGCCGCTGCCGAAGCCCGGTGGGTCGGCGGTGTAAGGTCCTTGCGTGACCATGTTGCGCACGATGTTGCCGGAGCATACGGCCATGCGTCCGCCTTCGTTGAAATTGACGACGGAAATGCCGTTCGTGGCGCCGTCGACGATGTTGGAATTGATGATTGCGCCTTCGAACGAGAATTCGGAATAAATGCCGGTCTCGCCCGAGCGCAGGCACGTGTTCGAACTGATCTGGATGTTCGACGCGCTGTTGGCGCGGATCGCCGAGAAGGCGCAGTCGGACACGATGTTGCCGGTGATGACGACATTGCCGGCGCGAAACGCATTGATGCCGTTGCCATGCTGGCCGGTACCGCTGTCGCGCGCGCCAATCCGCTCGATGCGATTGCTGGTGACGATTGTGCCGTCCTCGGCCGGCTGCCAGCGATGGACGAGGATGCCGCCATTGGCGCAGTCGCGGATGGTGTTGCCGGTGATCGACAGGCCTTGGGACTCGACCGCATAGATCGCGACATCAGCCGCGCCCGAGATCTCCGTCCGCTCGATGCGCCCGCCGACCCGCTCCATCGCGATCGCATTCTTGCCGCTGCCGGTGACCTCGCATTTGTCGATCGCAAGATGGCGCACATGGCGGAAATCGAGCGCGGCCAGCGCATGGTCGCCGATCCAGCGGTTCGCGGCGTCGAACACGATGCCCTCGAACTCGATCAGATCGGATCCTTCAGCCGCGAATAGAAATCCGTCGCCACCATAGACGATGCGGGAGGCGCCCGGCACGCCGGTCAGCCGAACGCGCTTCGGCAGCGAGAGATTGGAGACGACATAGACGCCCGGCGGCAGGTGCAGCGGCATGTCGCGGTCCGACGCCGTCTGCAGCATCTTGGCGAAAGCCTTGCTCTGGTCGTCCAGCGCGCCGGGGCGGACACCGAGGTCGGTGGCGTCGATCGCGCCGCGCATCGAGGCCTTCTCGACATGGGAAAGTTCAGCGCTTTGTGCGGCGCGCGGCAGCGTCAGTCCCGCCGCGAGACCGAGGGCAGAGCCGAAAAAGCCGCGTCTGTTCAACATTGGTACACGCCATGCCGTTGAACCAAACACGCAGCAGGAAACGTGCCACCGCAAACGTTACCGCCACGGGGTTGCCGCGCCCCTTCGTGAGGCATAGATTCCCGAAATGAGCAGAGCCTTCACCCGCGAGGAAGACAGCGAGAATGCGCTGGCCGATGTCGGCGAGCGCACCGTTTCCACGCATCGCAATCTTGTGACCAGGCGCGGCCTCGAACTGATCGACGCCGAGGTCGCCAATTGGCGCGCCGAGCTTGCGAGGGCCGAGCACGATCAGGATCGCCAGAAGATCGCGCTCGCCGCGCGCGATGTGCGCTATTGGACCGCCCGCCGCGAGAGCGCCGAACTCTCCGAACCGGAGCCCGACAGCAAAGTCGTGCGCTTCGGAATGAGCGTTTCGATCGAGGACGAGGACGGCAAGAAGGCGCACTGGCGCATCGTCGGCGAGGACGAAGCCGACCCGGCCGACGGCTCGATCTCGCACGTCTCGCCGATGGCGATCGCGCTGTTTGGCAAATCCGTGGGCGACCTGGCGACCGTCAACGGCAAGGAGTGGGAGATCGTCGGGATGGAGGTCGGGAAGGGCTGATCGAATACGCCTACCGTTTAGCCAACGCGCCGTACTTCCGATATTTGTCCATCCGCTTGCGCGCTATCTCGACTTGCCGGTGCAATTCCTCCGACATCTCGGTTTCCGGCTTGTCGAAAGCGGAAAGAGCACTCGAATACTGATCCATGACCTGTTTTGCAGCCTTAAGCTGTTTGACGGTGCTTTTTGTCATAGCTCCGCTCGCTGCTGAATCCATGACAGCATACTACTGTGAGCGCTACCGCGCCAGCAGCTTGTCCATCAAGCGCTCTGCAGCCTCGGGAATAACCGTTCCAGGCGGGAAAATCTCTTCAGCACCCGCGGCGCGCACCGCATCAAAATCCTGGGGCGGGATGACGCCGCCGGCAACGATCATGATGTCGCCATGCCCGAGCTTGCCAAGCGCATCCTTGAGTTCGGGCACGAGCGTCAGGTGACCGGCGGCGAGTGACGATGCGCCGACAATGTCGACCGCATGCTGGACAGCCAGCTTGGCGATCTCGTCAGGCGTCTGGAACATCGAGCCGACCGTGACGTCGAAGCCGAGATCGGCGAAGGCGGTGGCGATCACCTTCTGGCCGCGGTCGTGGCCGTCCTGGCCCATTTTGGCAACCAGGATGCGCGGCTTGGCGCCGGTACGCTTCTCGAAGCTCTCGACCTTCTCCTGCACGCGATCGACGACCGGGTTTTCGCCAAGCTCCTTGCGATAGACACCGGAGATCGTGCGCACCTGCGCGACGTGACGGCCAAAGGCCTTTTCGATCGCCAGTGAAATCTCGCCGACTGTTGCATTCGCGCGCGCCGCTTTGACTGCGAACTCAAGCAGATTCCCATCGCCCTGCGCGGCATTGGTGAGCGCGGTGAGGGCGCTTTCGACGGCCGCCACGTCGCGCGTGCCTTTCAACTGCTGGAGCTTTGACAATTGCCGCGCGCGCACTTCGGCATTGTCGACCTTCAGCACGTCGACCTCGATGTCGATCTCCGGCTGGAAGGCGTTGACGCCGACGAGAACCTGCTCGCCGGCATCGATGCGCGCCTGCGTGCGTGCCGCGGCCTCTTCGATGCGCATCTTGGGGATGCCTTTTTCGATCGCTGCCGCCATGCCGCCGAGTTTTTCTACCTCGTCGATATGCGACAGTGCGCGCGCCGCAAGGTCGTGCGTCAGCCTCTCCACGAAGTAGGAGCCGCCCCATGGATCGATGATGCGCGTCGTGCCCGACTCGGCCTGCAACACGAGCTGCGTGTTGCGGGCAATGCGCGCCGAATGATCCGTCGGCAGCGCCAGCGCCTCGTCGAAAGCGTTGGTGTGGAGCGACTGCGTGTGGCCCTGCGTCGCGGCCATCGCCTCGATCATCGTGCGCACGATGTTGTTGTACGGGTCTTGCGCTGTCAGCGACCAGCCGGAGGTTTGCGTATGCGCACGCAGCGCCAGCGACTTGTCGCTCTTCGGTGCAAAGTTCTTCTTCATCAGCGCCGACCAGAGCAGCCGCCCGGCGCGCTGCTTGGCGACTTCCATGAAGAAGTTCATGCCGGCGTTCCAGAAAAAGGAGAGGCGCGGCGCGAACTGATCCACGTCGAGGCCGGCAGCCACGCCTGCGCGCACATATTCGATGCCGTCGGCGATCGTGTAGGCGAGTTCGAGATCGACCGTCGCCCCGGCTTCCTGGATGTGATAGCCCGAGATCGAGATCGAGTTGAACTTCGGCATATGCTGCGCCGTATAGGCGAAAATGTCGGAGACGACCCGCATTGAGGGCTTGGGCGGATAGATGTAGGTGTTCCGCACCATGAACTCTTTGAGGATGTCGTTCTGGATCGTTCCGGCGAGATCCTTCTGCGCGACGCCCTGTTCCTCGCCGGCGACGATGTAGAGCGCCATGATCGGCAGCACCGCGCCGTTCATCGTCATCGAAACGGTCATCTCACCGAGCGGGATCTGGTCGAAGAGCTGCCGCATGTCGAGGATGGAATCGATCGCGACCCCGGCCATGCCGACATCCCCCGCGACGCGCGGGTGATCGCTGTCGTAGCCACGATGCGTCGCGAGGTCGAAGGCGATCGACAGGCCCTTTTGACCGGCCGCGAGGTTACGCCGGTAGAAAGCGTTGGATTCTTCAGCCGTAGAGAAGCCGGCATACTGGCGAATGGTCCACGGCTGACGGACATACATGGTCGGGTAGGGGCCGCGCAGGAAGGGAACCGCACCTGCGCCCGTGTCGAGATAGGGCAAGCCGATGAGGTCGGCCTCGGCGTATTGGCCCTTTACCGTGATGCCTTCCGGTGTATTCCAGACGGCTACCGTCGATGGCCGCGCCGCGGCCGACGGCTTTTGCCAGGCGATCGAGGAAAAATCCGGGATCATGACGCGATCGTCTCGTCGATACGCAGCGCTTGAAGCGGCGTGCAAAAGACGACGCCTTCCTCGGGTGTTGGTCGCCGCTGGGTCTCGAGCACTGCAACCGGCCGCTCTTTGGCCGCTGGAAATTTCGTCGTGCCGATGATGGCGCGCTCGCCGGAGCTGTATCTTGCGGCCCGACCTCCACGCGCGGCGACAACCCGATCTTGCAGTTTCCCTGCCACAAGACTTTCAAGCACGCCGCCCTCAGCCTCCAGCCGTTGAAATTCAACCCAGGCCCGTTCGCACAGCGCATTGGTCAGCGCCTCGACGCTGCCAGCACCCGCGATCGGATCGGCGACGTGATCGACATGGCTTTCGCCCGTAAGGATCGCGTGCGTGTTGCGGGCGACGCGGCGCGCAAACGCATCCGGCAATCCGTGAGACAGAGTGTGCGGCAGGATGGAGATCGAATCCGCGCCGCCGACGCCGGCGGCAAAAGCCGCGATGGTCGATCGCAGTATGTTCGTCTCGGGATCTTTGAAGCTCAGCATCCGGTATGACGTCTCGGCGTGTATCGCGCACGGCACCGCTTCGATCGAGCAGGCCTCCTGGACGCGCGTCCACAGTTTCCGCAACGCGCGGATCTTTGCCATGGACAAGAACTGATCCTGATCGACGCTCAGCGCAAAGCCGATGTGCGGAGCGGCGTAGACGAGCGGCTGGCGCGCCTCTTCGAACATTCTGAGATGCGACACGGCCGTGGCCAGCAATATGCCGAGCTCCTGCGCCTCGGTTGCGCCGGCGTTGTGGAAGACACGACCATCGGCTTCCACAAGCACGCCGGGCACGTCGAGCGCGAAGAAATGCGCCAGCGACTGCGGCATGGAAGCCTTCAAGGCTTCGATCGACATTCTGAGCCGGCCCGTGCCGGCAAAGATCGCCGCCGGATCGATCCCGAAGGCGAGGCTGAGCTTGGTTGGGTCGATCCGTTTGGCGGTCAGCGCGGCAACCAGCCAGTCGACGCTTGCACGGCTCGAAGGGTGCACATCGATCCTGAGATGCGTCTTGGTGAACTGGATGCCCTCGAGCACCTTTCTGAGGCTGTCGGGATCGGCAGGCAGGCCGTAGCCAAAAGCGTTCGGCGCGCCTTCGAACACAAGCGACAAGCCTGTCGCGCCGCCCTCGATGTCTTCCAAGGCTTGTCTGTTGGCGCGCGTGGGATCGGGATCGTCGACCCGCTGCGTGATGATCCAGCGTTCAGCGGGATTGCCACGAGTCCATGCCGTGGCGCCTTTTGCGCGAGAAGCGTGCGGATCGATACCGATACCGTCGTCGGTACGGGAAACAAGCGCATCGAAGCTCGCGCCTGCCAGCGCCTTCTCGGCAAGCTTGCGCCAGTCGCTCTGCCCGAGCTCCGGAAACTTGGTCTGCGCGAAAAGGCTCGCAGCGTCCATTCATCCTCCGCGTGTCGAACCCCATGATCGGCACGGGTTCCGATTGCCAAACCGCGACGGGCTGCGCAAGCGCAAAATCCCGCCTGCCATTGTCGCATGGCCAAGGCCTGATTATAGAACTTAACCGGCGGTACTGGCTTAAAACGATTGAGGCGGAGACTTCTGATGGCGGACGAGGACAGCATTTTCATCGGAGCAAGCCGCAAGCCCGACGACAGCTATCAGAAGCCTGAATCCCTGTTGCTAAAATACGGCAACCGCCACGGGATGGTGACCGGCGCAACCGGCACCGGCAAGACGGTTACGCTGCAAATCCTCGCTGAGGGTTTCTCCAATGCGGGTGTTCCGGTCTTCGCCGCCGATATCAAAGGCGACCTGTCGGGCATCGCGGCGATGGGGTCGGCGCAGGACTTTCTCGTCAAGCGCGCCGAGACGATCAAGCTCGAACCGTACGAGCCGCAGGAATTCCCGGTTATCTTCTGGGATCTGTTCGGCGAGCAGGGCCATCCGATTCGGGCCACCGTCTCCGAGATGGGGCCATTGCTGCTGTCGCGGCTGATGAACCTTACGGAAGCACAGGAAGGTGTCATCAACATCGCCTTCCGTATCGCTGACGAGGAGGGGTTGTTGCTTCTCGACATGAAGGATCTCCAGGCACTGCTTGCCAATATGGCCGAGCGTGCCGACCAGCTTTCGGCCCGTTACGGCAATGTGACCAAGGCTTCGGTCGGCGCGATCCAGCGCTCGCTTCTCATTCTCGAGCAGCAAGGTGGTGCGAACTTCTTCGGCGAGCCGGCGCTACAAATCGCCGACATCATGCGCACCACCCGCGATGGTCGCGGCGCGATCAGCGTGCTCGCTGCCGACAGACTGATGATGAACCCCAGGCTGTACGCGACCTTCCTGCTCTGGCTGATGTCGGAACTGTTCGAGCAGCTTCCCGAAGTGGGCGATCCGGACAAGCCGAAGCTCGTCTTCTTCTTTGACGAAGCGCATCTGCTCTTCGACGAAGCACCGAAGGCGCTGGTCGATCGCGTCGAGCAGGTCGTGCGCTTGATCCGATCGAAGGGTGTCGGCGTCTATTTCGTGACCCAGAATCCCCTCGACATTCCCGAAACGGTGCTGGCCCAACTCGGCAACCGCATCCAGCACGCTTTGCGCGCCTATACGCCGCGCGAGCAGAAGGCGGTGCGGACTGCGGCCGACACGTTTCGGCCGAATCCTGACTTCGACTGTTTCCAGGCGATCACCCAGCTCGGCACCGGTGAAGCGCTCGTCTCTACTCTCGAAGCGAAGGGCATTCCCGCGATGGTGCAGCGGACGCTGATCCGTCCGCCGTCGTCGCGGCTCGGGCCGATCACGCCGGCGGAGCGCCAGAAGGTCATCGGCGCCAGCCCGATCACCGGCCAGTACGACAAAACGGTCGACCGCGAGTCCGCCTTTGAAATGCTGCAGAAGCGCGCGGCGGAAGCAGCAAAAGGTGTCGAGGAACAGGATCGGCGGGACGACGATGAGGGCCGGACCGAGGAGCGCAGCCGCTGGACGCTGCCGGATTTCGGCGGCCGTCCCCGGGACGATGACGACGATTATTATGATCGCAACGGGCGCCGGCGTCGGACGACATATCGTCCTCGCACGTCGAACCGGCAGACCGTCACGGAGGCGGCGGTCAAGTCGGTTGTCCGCTCCGTCGGCTCGTCGCTCGGCCGCGCCATTGTGCGCGGGATCTTGGGAAGCATCACGAGGGGCCGTTAAAAGGAAAGGGCGCCTTGCGACGCCCTTTCTTGCCTAGACGGTTTGCCCACGCCCAAACTTAAAGCCTGCGAAGCAGGATCGCGCCTTCCGGCACGCCGGAGTCGATCGCAAGGCCGCGGCGGCGGCGCGGCGCCGACACCATGCGCGAACCGAGACCGCCGGTGACGATAATCGGCGTTGAACTCGGGACACGGTCGTAAAGGTCGATGATGTCCTGGTTCATCAGGCGCACACATCCCGACGACACCGATTGGCCGATCGAGTTCCACTCCGGCGAGCCGTGGATACGGAAGAGCGTGTCTTCGTCATTCTGGAAGATGTAGAGCGCACGCGCGCCGAGCGGATTGGTCAAGCCGGGCGGCATGCCGCCATTCTCGGCGCTGTACTTTGCGAGTTCCGGCTGCCGCTCGATCATCTCCGCCGGCGGCGTCCACTTCGGCCATTTCTGCTTCCACTGGATGACTGCCGACCCGGACCACTCAAAACCCGACCGCCCGAGGCCGACGCCGTAGCGGACCGCTTGGCCGCCTTCACGCACGAGATAAAGGAAGTGGCTGGACGTATCGACGACGATCGTTCCCGGCCGTTCGCCGGTCGGGTCGTTCACGATCTGGCGCAGGAACTGTTGATCCATCTGCTGGATGGGGATCGCGGGAAGCTGATAACCCTCATCGACCATCGGCCCGTACATCGTCGCGAAATCGCCGAAGCCAGGCTCTGTCGGCTGAACGACGGGCGGCGGCGCACCCGCCATGGTACAGCCGGAGACTGCGAGCGTGGCAGCGCCGACCGCCGATGCGCCGAGAAAGGCACGGCGGTTCAGGCGTGTGGAGTGGAGGGAAGTAGCGGGCATCGGCCTTTGGGTTCCTTACATGCGAAACACTGAAGAGCAGCACTGGTTGTATGCGCCGCGAAGTGAAACGCATAGGCGATGCGGAAGTTGGCCAAAGCGCGGCGAATCTATGAAAGGGGCTACAGGTGTTGCCTTGGCGCAACAGGTTGGCCATCGGGCTGGGCTTAGAAATTCAGCTTTGAGGCCGTTGACGCTCCGGGGCCAAAGGTATTTTGGATTGGGCCGACTTGCTGAAAGGCCTCTTCATGACCCTCGCGACCGCTGCCCTTACGAAAACCTGGACCTATGTCGACGGCGACTGGCACGAGGGCAACGTGGCGATCGTCGGGCCGCGTTCGCACGCCATGTGGCTGGGGTCGAGCGTTTTCGACGGCGCGCGCTGGTTCGAAGGTGTGGCGCCCGACCTCGACAAACATGCCGCTCGCGTAAACACGTCGGCGACCGCGCTTGGGCTCGATCCGACGCAATCCGCCGACGAGATCGTTGGATTGACCTGGGACGGATTGAAGAAGTTCGATGGCAAGACGGCCGTCTACGTCCGGCCGATGTATTGGGCCGAGCATGGCGGCTATATGGGCGTGCCGGCCGATCCAGCATCCACACGTTTCTGCCTCTGCCTCTACGAATCGCCGATGATCGCGCCGGGCGGTTTCTCGCTGACCGTGTCGCCCTTCCGCCGTCCGACGATCGAGACCATGCCGACCAACGCCAAGGCCGGCTGCCTTTATCCGAACAACGGCCGCGCGATCGTCGAGGCGCGCAGCCGCGGCTTCGACAATTGCCTGGTCATGGACATGCTGGGCAACGTCGCTGAAACCGGCTCGTCGAACATCTTCATGGCCAAGGACGGGGAGGTCTATACGCCCGCCGCGAACGGAACGTTCCTGTCCGGCATCACGCGCGCCCGCACGATCTCGCTGCTCGCTGACCAGGGCACGGCCGTCATCGAAAAGGCGCTGTCGGTGAAAGATTTTCTCGAAGCGGACGAGGTTTTCTCGACGGGCAATCACTCGAAGGTCGTGCCGGTGACGAAGATCGAGGACCGCCATTTGCAGCCCGGTCCGGTCGCCAAGCTCGCGCGCGAGCTCTACTGGGACTTTGCCCACACGGCGAAGGCGGCGGCCTAGCCGATTTAATCGCCGCCGGGCGGTTGCCCCGGCACACGAAATGACTATCTCTCCGGTATTCCAATCCGGATATTGCCCGCAGAAGGAGTACGTTCCATGGCTTTTGAACTTCCCGCATTGCCCTATGACTATGAGGCGCTGCAGCCTTACATGTCGAAGGAGACGCTCGAGTACCATCACGACAAGCACCACAAGGCGTATGTCGACAACGGCAACAAGCTCGCGGCCGAAGCCGGGATGGACAAGCTCTCGCTGGAAGAGGTGGTCAAGCAGTCCTTCGGCAAGAACCCCGGTCTCTTCAACAATGCCGGCCAGCACTACAATCACATCCATTTCTGGAAGTGGATGAAGAAGGGCGGCGGCGGCAACAAGCTGCCGGGCGCGCTGCAGAAGGCGGTCGATTCCGATCTCGGCGGCTACGACAAGTTCAAGGCGGATTTCGTCGCCGCTGGCACCACGCAATTTGGCTCGGGCTGGGCCTGGGTCTCGGTGAAAGACGGCAAGCTCGCCATCTCCAAGACGCCGAATGGCGAGAACCCGCTGGTGCACGGCGCCACCCCGATCCTCGGCGTCGACGTGTGGGAGCACTCCTATTACATCGACTACCGCAACGCGCGGCCGAAATATCTCGAAGCGTTCGTCGACAATCTCATCAACTGGGATTACGTGCTCGAATGCTACGAGCGCGCGAAATAGCAATTAGTTGCGCACGATCAGAAGCATCGCGACGGCCGCACTCATCGAGAAATCGGCGAATGCGGCCGTTGCTACTTTTTGCTTCGTATTTGCTGCCTTAGCCCTTCCGGGTATCGCACCAGCGCGAGCCGAGGTAGCCTTTCCGCCCATCAACATCGAAGTTCATTGCGACCAGTTGGTTTCGCAGGTCGTCGATCCGAACCAAAAGAACGCGGATTATGAAGCTTGCTTTGAAGAAGAGCAGGCCCTCAGAGAACGGTTGCGGCCATTCTGGGCTCTCGTGCCCGACGAGATGGCAAAGCAATGCATCTCCGCCTTGTTCTATAAAAACCGCCTGCCAAACTTTGTGAACCTCAATAAGTGCATGTCCGCGTTTATCGGTCAGGCTTGTATCGACAATAGGTTGAGCTGTGTTCTGAACGAACAGTTGGAAGCCAAGATCATCTTTCCTGAGCTTGATATTTCGGCCTACTGCACATTGCTCGTTTCCAAGATGCTGGTCGAGGACGAGAAAAAAGTTGAGTACGATAAGTGCGTAGCTGAAGAGATAGCTATTCAATCCAAGCTGCGAATTTTCTGGCCGCTGATGTCACAAGCGAGAGCGGACGAATGTGCCGCCAGATATTTCGCGAATCCCAACGTCACGAACAATTGGAACCTAGGCAGATGCATGGAGTCTCCAATTGGCTTGGCCTGCGTTGACGGGACGGCGAGCTGCAGCGCCGAAAACTAAGGCACCGCCGATTGATCCCGTACCGCGGCTTCGGCCGGGTTTTTTGTTGAGCGTATCGATCACGAAAAAATCAGAAAGTGTTTGTGGCGGGCAGGGCGGCAGCCGTGGCAAGGCGCTTTTCGGATTCGCATGCAGACCGACGGAGCATTCATGAGAAAAAGCATCGCAGCCCTTTCGATCCTCGCGCTTGCCACGGGCGGCGCGCTCGCCGCGCTGGCCGACCCGATTGCCGAACGGCAGGCGGCAATGAAGCGGATTTCCGGCCACATGCGCGACCTGGCGCCGTTCGCGCGCGGCGAGCAGGCCTATGACGCGGCCGCCGTGATGCAGCGCCTTCAGGCCCTCGATGCCGAGATAAAGGCCTATGATGTGGCTCTGCTCTTTCCGGACGGCAGCGAGAGCGGCGGCGATACGGAGGCCTCGCCAAAAATCTGGGAGGACAAAGCCGGCTACCAGGCCGCCGTCGACAAGTTCGCCGGCGACATCGCGGCGGCGGTGTCCGCCAATCCGCAGGACCTCAATGCCTTCGCGCCCGTCTTCGGCGACGTCGGCGCCAATTGCCGAAGCTGCCATGGGACCTTCCGCGAATAGCCGGAGACCTTCGAGCCTGATGAAAACCCCGGCAATGCCGGGGTTTTTCTTTGGCGC
>DATJTE010000247.1:0-2497 GCA_035503715.1 Rhizobiaceae bacterium
TGACCGGCCTGGGCGAGGAATGCGGCGGCCCGCTCGCGCAGCATCCGGCCGTCCGAAAGCTGTCCTTCACCGGCTCGACCGAAGTCGGCAAAATCATCATGCGCGCGGCGGCAGAACGCATCGTGCCGGTGTCGCTGGAACTTGGCGGCAAGAGTCCATCCATCGTGTATCCCGACGCCAATGAGGACTGGGTGGTGGACGGCGTGATCGCCGGGATGCGCTTCACCCGGCAGAGCCAGTCGTGTACAGCCGGATCGCGCCTGTTTCTGCACGCCGACATCTTCGACAGTTTCCTCGACAGATTGCGCGCCAAAACGCAGGCGCTGAAGCTCGGCGATCCGCTGGACGAGGCGACCGATATCGGTGCCATCATCAACGACAGGCAGTTCCGCAAGGTGTGCGGCTATGTCGAAGAGGGTCTGAAGCGTAAGGATGCGCGCCTGGTGTTCGGAGGGCTGCCGCCCAAGGATGGGACATTGAGCGAAGGATACTTTGCGATCCCCACCGTGTTTGCCGATGCGTCCAACGACTGGCGGCTGGCCCGCGAGGAGATTTTCGGTCCCGTGCTGGTCGCCATCCCCTGGCGCGATGAAGCCGAGGCGATCCGCATGGCGAATGACAGCCACTACGGCCTCGCAGCCTATGTCTGGACGCACGACATTGGCAGCGGATTGCGGACCGCGCACGCGATCGAGTCAGGCTGGGTGCAGGTAAACCAGGGTCTCGGCCAGCAGCCGGGTCATTCTTACGGCGGCTATAAGCAGAGCGGCATTGGCCGGGAATTTTCGCTCGAAGGGATGCTCGAGAGCTTCACCCAGCGCAAGAACGTTACGGTCAATCTCGACACGCCACGGCGGCAGTGACGCTTCCCGCTGTGGCGGCCGACCACCACTGCGGCGCCACCTCCCGCGCGTTCGAGTTGGTATGCCAGACGGGCGGGAGATGGCCGGCACAAGGCCGGCCATGACGGGGTGACGGCAGGCCGTGACGGGGTGACGGCCGGCTCGTTTCAGTTGCGGCTCTTGTCCACCAGCGCGTTTTTCGCGATCCACGGCATCATGGCCCGCAACTTGACGCCGATCTGCTCGATCGGATGCTCGCTCATGCGCGCGCGCATCGCCTTGAAGCTTGTTTGGTTGACCCGGTTTTCCAGCATCCAGTCGCGCGCGAAGCGGCCCGATTGGATATCGGCCAGTACCCGCTTCATCTCCTGGCGCGTCTCATCCGTGACGATGCGAGGGCCGGAGACGTACTCGCCGTATTCGGCGGTATTGCTGACCGAATAGTTCATGTTGGCAATGCCGCCTTCATAGATCAAATCAACGATCAGCTTCACCTCGTGTACGCATTCGAAATATGCCATCTCCGGCGCGTAGCCAGCCCCCACCAGCGTCTCGTAGCCGGCCTTCATCAACTCGACCAGCCCGCCGCACAGCACGGTCTGCTCGCCGAACAGATCGGTCTCGCATTCCTCCTTGAACGTGGTCTCGATGATCCCCGCACGCCCGCCGCCGATGGCGGACGCATAAGACAGCGCGATCTCCAGCGCATTGCCGGACGGGTTCTGCGCCACCGCGACCAGGCAGGGCACACCGGCGCCCCGCTGATACTCGCTGCGCACCGTGTGGCCGGGGCCCTTCGGCGCGATCATGAAGACGTCGATGTCGGAGCGTGGCTCGATCAGATTGAAATGGATGTTGAGCCCGTGTGCGAAGGCGAGCGCTGCACCCGGCTTCATATTGGGGCCGAGTTTCTCTCGGTACAGATCGCCTTGGCCTTCGTCGGGGGTCAGCATCATGACCACGTCGGCCCATTTGGCGCACTCCGCCGGGTCCATAACGCGCAGCCCAGCTGCCTCGGCCTTCTTCACCGCGGCCGAGCTCGGCCGTAGCCCGACCGCGATATCTGCCACACCGCTGTCCTTCAGGTTGTTGGCGTGGGCGTGGCCCTGGCTCCCGTATCCGATAATGGCGACGCGCTTGCCTTTGATCAGGTTCACGTCCGCATCGCGGTCGTAATAGACGCGCATTTTGCCTCCTCCTCAGTTTTCCTCATCGACAGGCGTCAGAGATTGCTGAACTTCCCAGCCTATCTGCCTCATGGTGGCCAAGTGAGGTCCTGGGTCGAGCGGCGTCCCAGGCCCACCCGGTCGGCCAAAAAGCCAGCCGGCGCCATTCTCTCTTGATATAGCCGTGTACGCATGGTCCGACAGCTCGCCATCAACATGAGCGCCACCATCTTGATTGCGTAGCGAGAAGATCAGGTTCTTTCGGCTGATCGTCCTGTGCTCCGAATCTCTGAGGACTGGTTGTTCCCACCATTTCGAGAATTTCAGTCGATCGGGTGGAATTGGACAGTTATCGAGCAAAGGGTGATAGCTCGCTCCGGTCGAAGTCATCTTTATCGCTACAAGGGGCATTTGGGATGCAAGGCTGGTGTCACTCCAACCCTGACGGCACGACAGCATCACCAAGCCTGCTTTCAGCCCAAGTTGCCA
>DATJTE010000248.1:0-20899 GCA_035503715.1 Rhizobiaceae bacterium
ATCATCTCGAAATACGGCGACCACCCGGGCTGGTGGGCGCATTTCTATTTCTCCTGCGTCCACATCCAGAACTCGATGGTCGATTTCCATCCCCCGTTTTCGCTGGTTGACGCGGCGCGCGGCTACGTTCGCGGCGTGACCGTCGCGCTGATGGACAATGATTGGCCGGCGCTGCTGGCCGGGCTCACCGCCGCCTGGGCGCTGCTCTATCGCGCAGGTCGCATCAGGGACGCCCGCGCCAATGCGCTGGTCTTCGCGCTCGCCATTGGCACGCTCGGCAAATTTGCGTCCTTCCCGCTGCCGGACGACCGTTTCTACTTCGTCTTCATCGCCGGCATGGCGATCCTGCTGGTCACCATGTGGAAGCCGCGCTTCGACGTCGCGCCGAGCCGCGCGTAAGAGCTTACATCGCTTCCGAGATCGCGACGCTGATCGCGGCTGACGCAGCCGACATGGTGAGTGCGATCGGAAGCCATTTGCGCGATCGCGCCCCGTCGATGGTGAAGAAGTTCAGCGGGAAAAGATGCCGGTGCGGTTCCGTGTCGGTGTCCGCGCGCGGCGCCTCCATGAAGCATTCCTCGTCGAACCAGGCCCAGTCGTCGGCCCAGGTCCAGCAGTCGTGCTTCTTGTAGACGTTGGCGACCGCGTCGGCGAACGCCTTGTCCGTCGGTAGTCGGATGTAGCTACCCGGGCTCCATTCGAAATGGCGCATGGCGAGCGGCATGGCACGGTCGGTGCAGTAGTTCGACATCCACAGTTTGAAGCCGATTTCCTCGCGCAGCTTCTGCAACACGCGGAAAACCTGGATGTGCTCCTCATGACCGTATTCCCCCCAAGCATTGTGGGTGAACACGTTCATGTTGGGCTTCAGCCGAGCCTTGAGTGCGTCATAGATCGCATGAAAGTTAGCTTCATAGGCACGCGCGACACCTGCGGTGGCAACCGCCGCCACGCGATCTGTAGGCGCAATCTTGGAAAGCGACATGCGGGCGAGCCGCGTCACTTCGCGGCGGTTTGCTTCGATGCCGAAGGCGATGCCAAAATCCGTCAGCACAGGGTCCGACCAATCGGCACAGCCATAAGCACCCGCCTCGTTGATATTCAGGCACGTAACGTTGCCGCGCGGGTACTCGGCGATCGCGCCGGCGCGCTTCTCGCCGATACCGGGCTGCGCCCAGAAATCGCGGAAAACGATGATGACTTCGTCCGCGTCGCGGACGATCGAGTTGAACCACAAAAGCTCGTCGTCGGGGTGCGCCCCGATGATGACCGAGTTCTTCAGAAAATCAGGCTTCATTTCCCCCACCCGTTTTGACGGCTGCGGTCGCAACCGGCTTCCGTCCCCAATTCATCCTGCGCAATTGCTCGCGCGCGTCGAAGGAGGCAGAGGCCAACTTGCCGCGCCATGTCGGCGCGCGCTTCAGGATGAACATCAGCGTCGAGGTCACGCCAAAATCGCGCTTGTAGGCTTCGTCGCCGATGGTGAAGTCGAAGATGGTGCCGCCGGCGCCGATCCAGTCCTTGATAATGCTGTCGCACAGGATCAGGCCGGGCGAGTACTTGCCGTGCCGCGTGTAATCGCAACCTACGAGGAGGTAGTGGAAGCGGCCTTTCCAGGTGAGGCCGAACAGATAGCCGACCGGATCGTCGCCGACTTTAAGCGCGTAGATCCGCGTGAAGTTCTGCCGGAAGCCACTGGCTGCGACCTGCTCGTAAAAATCGCGGACGAAATCCTGCTGGATCGGGTCGCCGTCGAAACGGCCGGCGCGCAGTGCGGCCAACTGCCGAAGCGCGTCGCCGATCTCGTGCTCGTTGGCGAGCAGGGCGAACGTCGCGCCCGGCGTTTTGAAGAAGCGCTTGGAGGCCTTGTCCAGCCGTTTTGCGAAGGACGGTTCCAGCGCCTCAGCGCGCCAGGCATCGACGGTGCTTGCCAGCCGCGCATGATGCGCCTGGAAGTCGAGGGGCAGCACGTCTCCGCCCAGAAGCGCCTGCCACTTGGACACCGTCTCTTCGCGGATCGGTTTGATCCGCATCAGGTCGAAGGCTGGAAGCACCGACGCAATTTGCATTGGTAAATCGGCGCCGGGTATCCAATCGTCTGCCACAACGGGTGCCGCATAGTCGCTGACGCCAAGGTCGGCGGATTCTATCAGCGTGAAGCCGGTCTTGGTGCGCTGGATCAGCGGCAAGACGGCTACCAGCCGGCCCCTGTCGCGAACGGTCACAACGACCTTTTGCGCCGAACGGGGCAGCGCGAGCTTTTCGTAGAGCGCCGCAAGCCAAAGCGGATGCTGGAAGGCGGAGGCGGTCGACTGCTCAAAAAGCGCAGCATATTCGGCCGACAGGAAATCGAAATCCGGCTCGACCGAGGCATCCACGCGCGCAATGCCTGGCCGAACCTCCGTCCGGCCGCGCTCCTTTTCCCGTGCGCCCAGTCCCAAATCCCCCATCGATCACCCGATACTACGTTGTATGAAACTGTTAAGCACCGGTCTTAAAGTCAGGTTAAGGGCGGGTCTTTTCGCCTCCGTCGCGGGCCGTTTTCGTTGTGTCGCAAACAGGCTTCAAACGTGGCGGCGGCTCGACCTATAGTCCGCCGCAAAATTGAGCTCGGAGTCGTGGGGAATGGCTGAGTTTCCGAAAAAGGCGAAAGTCGTCATCATCGGTGTTGGCGGCATCGTCGGCGCAGCGGTCGCGCATCACCTGATCGAGCGCGGCTGGGGCGACATTGTCGGCATCGACAAATCGGGTGTGCCGACCGATATCGGCTCGACCGCGCACGCGTCCGACTTCTGTTACATGACCAGCCACGATTTCCTGTCCTGCTGGACCTCGCTCTACTCAATCGATTTTTACGACAAGCTCGGCCATTACGAGCGCATCGGCGGGCTGGAAGTCGCACGCGTCGGCGACGATGCGCGCATGGACGAGATCAGGCGCAAGGTTTCGTCCGGCAAGGCCTTCGGCACCCGCGCGCGCCTGATCGAGCCGGCCGAGATCAAGGAAAAATTCCCGCTGATCGAGGAAGACAAAGTGCAGGGCGGGTTGTGGGATCCGGACGCCGGCCTCGTCATCCCGCGCTCGCAGACGGTCGCCGGCAAGCTGATCGACCAGGCAGTTGCCGCCGGCACGCTGCAGGTTTTCGCCAACACCCCGGCCAAGTCGCTGAAGATCGAAAATGGCCGCATCAAGGGCGTCGTGACCGACCGAGGCACCATCGAAGCAGACTATGTGCTCGTCTGCGCCGGGCTCTGGGGACGGTTGATCGCGGAGATGGCGGGCGAGGATTTGCCGGTCATGCCGGTCGACCACCCGCTGACCTTCTTTGGCCCGTACACGAAGTTCGCCGGCACCGGCAAAGACATCGGCTACCCGCTGCTGCGCGACCAGGGCAACTCGGCCTACATGCGCGACACGGGCGACCCGACGACGTCCGAAGGCGGCATGATCGAGTGGGGCTATTACGAGGAGACGAACCCGCGTCTCTGCCATCCGCGCGATCTGCTCGAAAAGGACCAGGCGCGGCTGTCGCCGTCGCAGCGCGATCTCGACATGGAGCAGATACTCGAGCCGCTGGAACGCGCCATCGAGCTGACGCCTATCCTCGGCGAGCTCGGCTATGACGAGCGTCGCTCCTTCAACGGCCTGCTGCAGGTCACTGCCGACGGCGGCCCGTCGATCGGCGAGAGCCAGAAGGTGAGGGGGCTGTGGTACGCCGTCGCCATCTGGGTGAAGGACGCGCCCGGCATGGCCAAGCTCGTCGCCGACTGGATGGTCGATGGCCGCACGGAGATCGACCACGCGAAGATCGACTACGCCCGCTTCTATCCGCATCAGATGCAGGAAGCCTTCATCGAAGGGCGCTGCGGCGAGGCGGCGCAGAAGATCTATAATCCGGCCGTTCATCCGCGCGAACCCTATGCGACCGGGCGCAACATCAAGCGCTCGCCGATGTACGAACGCGAAGTCGAGCTCGGCGGCTACTTTATGGAGCTCGGCGGCTGGGAGCGGGCGCACGGCTACAAGGCCAACGAGCACCTGCTGGAGAAATACGGCAATCGTATCCCCGTGCGCGAGAACGAGTGGGACAACCGCCATTTCTGGCGTGTGTCGAATGCCGAGCACCTCGCCATGAGCGAGGATTGCGGCATCGTGAACCTGTCGCATTTCCACATGGTCGATATCGAAGGACCTGACCACGTCGAGCTGCTGGAGTGGCTGTGCGCGGCCAAAATCGGTGGCGACACAAACATCGGTAAAGGCATCTACACGCACTTCCTCGATGACGAAGGCATGGTGCGCGCTGACTTCACGGTCATCCGCATGGCCGACCGCTGCAGGTTGATCAACGGCGCCGATGCTGGTCCGCGCGACTTCCACTACATGAAGCGCGTCGCCGAGGATCGCGGCCTCGACGTGACCATCACCGACGTGACGGAGAAATTCATCACCATCGGCATCTGGGGGCCTAATGCGCGCGCGACCTTGCAGAAGGTTGTCGAGGATCCGGCGGGTCTTACGCACGAAGCTTTTCCCTTCGCCGCGATCAAGCAGATCAGGATCGGCGGCAAGAACGTCACCGCCTTCCGCATCTCCTATGTTGGCGAGCAGGGTTGGGAACTGCACATGAAGTATGAGGACGGCTTGGCCGTCTGGGACGCGCTGCGTTCGACAGGTGTCATGGCCTTCGGTGTCGAGACCTATGCAAATTCGCGCCGCATGGAGAAGAGCCTGCGCCTGCAGAACGCCGACCTGCTCACCGAATACAATCTGATCGAGTCTGATCTCGCCCGTCCCAAGGTCAAGGAAGCGGATTTCCGCGGCAAGGCGAAACACCTCGAATACAAGGCACGGGCCAACCAGCCGGCCATGCTCTGCACGCTGGTGATGACCGACAATCGCGACTCGAAGGGCGTGTTGCGCTATCCGGTCGGCATCATGCCGGTGATGGATCCCGCGACCGGCGAAACGCTGGTCGACGAACTCGGCCGCCGCTCCTTCACGACGTCTGTCGCCTACGGCCCGACCATCGGCAAGAACATCGCGCTCGCCTATCTGCCGTGGTCGCATTGCAAGGAAGGTACCAAGCTGCAGGTCGAGTACTTTGGCGAGACCTATCCGGTCGAAGTCGCCGGCGTCGGCTACAAGCCGCTCTACGATCCGGAGAATTTGAAGCCGCGGAGCTGAGTATCGTGCGGGCGTTTCGCCTTCTTTTCCTGTCGGCTTGCGCCTGCCTGTCACTCGCGCCTGCTCCGGCGATAGCGCAGGTTGCGCCCTCCGCTGCCGAGGTCGATGCGTATCAGGGGCTCCAAAAGGCTGCGCGTTCCGGCGACGTTGCCGAAATCGCCCGGCTGGCCGCGAGCGGCGCCAAGCTCGAAGCGCGCGACGGCAATCAGCGCACGGCGGTCCACATCGCCGCATTCGCAGGGCAGGCGCCTGCGCTCGCCGCGCTTGCTGCCGCTGGCGCCGATATGAACGTGCTCGAAGCGGGCCGCTACGATGCCGTGACCATTGCCGCCGTGGCGGACGATACGAAGACACTGGCCGCGGCGCTCGCCGCCGGCAACAGGCCTGACAACGTCACCTCCGTCTGGGACGGCAATGCGCTGATTGCCGCCGCGCACGAAGGCAATCACGAATCGATCGCGCTCCTGATCGGCGCAGGCAGCGCGCTCGACCATGTGAACAGCCTCGGCTGGACCGCGATCATCGAGTCGATCGTGCTGGGTGACGGCGGACAGCGGCACCAGGCAAGCCTGAAGCTCTTGCTTGAAGCGGGGGCGGATCGCACGATCGCCGACCGGCGGGGCCGGCTGCCGGTGGATTTGGCGCGCGAGCGCGGTTACGAGGCGATGGTGAAGCTTCTGATGGCGGACTGAGGTGCGTTCTCTCCGCTGCCGCCTCGCGATAGCACGAATGTGAACAGGATTAGTGCTGATTTGCGTGCGGCATCACGTTGTCGTCGGCGCGCTTTGAGCATAGCCTTTCGCTATGAGACGTTATGCTGCCTGGATGTCCATGGTAACGGTGGCCCTCGCGGCTGCTTTCGCGGCTCGCGTTGCAGCCGCCGAGCCTGTCGATGTCGAGCTCGTGCTGGCGGTCGACGTCTCGCTCTCCATGGGCCAGGAGGAACTGGCGATCCAGCGCGACGGATACGCAGCGGCGCTGACCGACGAGCGCGTCCTGCAGGCGATCGCCGATGGCGTGCATGGCCGGATCGCGGTTTCCTATTTCGAATGGGCCGGCACGACCACGCACCGTGTCGTCGTGCCGTGGACGATCATCGCGACGAAGGAAGACGCCGAGCGCGTCGCCAGGCAGCTCTCGGCGCTGCCGCCCGCCAGCGCACGGCGCACCTCGATCTCCAGCGCGCTGGAGTTCGGTGCTGACATGTTCGCCGAAAGCCCGTTCCAGGGCATGAAGCGCGTCATCGACGTGTCGGGCGACGGCCCGAACAATCAGGGTCCGCCGGTCGATCTGACGCGCGACGCGGTGCTCAAGCAGGGCATCATCATCAATGGGCTGCCGCTGATGACCAATGGCGGCATGGCCAGCGCCTACGATGTCGCAAGCCTCGACCTCTACTACAATGACTGTGTGATCGGCGGACCGGGCTCGTTCATGATCCCGGTCAATGACTGGGTGCAATTTCCGGAAGCTGTCCGCCGCAAGCTGGTGCTGGAACTCGCCGGCTACGATCCCGAGGCCGAAACCGGCCAGCTCCCGGTGATCTATGCGCAGGCGCGCACGCCCTATGACTGCCTGGTCGGCGAAAAGCTGTGGCGCGACCGGCAATGGATGTGGGACGCGAACTAGTTTCGCGGATCAGTCCTTCAAGGATTTTCCGACCTTCGCCAGCGCCTCCTGGAGCAGGCGGACCCCTTTCGGGCCGACGCCGTGCATGGCGAGAAGCTTTGTCTTCGACGCTCCCGCAAGGTCGGTGTAGCGCTTGTAGCCTGCTGCCCGGAAGGCCCGGATTGCCGGTTCGCTGATCTTCGCGCCGAAATCGTCCGAACTGCCTTTGCCCATGTCTATGCGGCCAAAAGCTGCTTCCTGTCCGTCCGCTCCTGCTGCGGCGATCGCGCATAGAGTTCGCGATAACATTTCGAGAAATGCGACGCAGACACGAAGCCGCAGGCGACCGCCACCTCCACCACCGGCAGCGACGACTGGATCAAAAGGTGACGTGCCCGGTCGAGCCGGATCTCCAGATAATAACGCGCCGGCGAACGGCCCATTTCCTGCCGGAACAGCCGCTCGATCTGGCGGCGTGACAGGCCGACAACGTCGGCGATCTCGATCAGCGACAGCGGCTCGGACAGGTTGGCCTCCATCAGCTCGATGATGTTGAGCACCTTGGCGTTCTGGACGCCGAGGCGGGCGCGCAGCGGCAGCCGCTGGCGGTCGGTCGGGCTGCGGACGCGGTCGGTCAGCACCTGCTCGCAGACGCGGTTGACGAGGTTTTCGTCGAAATCGTCGCCGATCAGCTTCATCATCATGTCGAGCGCGGCGGTACCGCCGGCGCAGGTGTAGACGTTCTGGTCGACCTCGAAGAGGTCGGCAAAAACGTTCGCCTTAGGGAAGGCTTCCTGGAAGCCCGGCAAATTCTCCCAGTGGATGGCGCAGCGCTTGTTGGAGAGGAGACCGGCATTCGCCAGCACGTAGGCGCCAGTGCATAAGCCGCCGACCGCGACGCCGCGGTTGTACTCCTCCCGAAGCCAGGCGAAGGCCGACTTGTTCTGGTAATCCTCGACATTGATGCCGGAGCAGACGATCACCATGGACGGCCGGTCCGGCCCGGCCATCTTCCTGCGCTCGTCGTCGAGCGAGGTGTCGACCCCGAACTGGACGCCGTTCGAGGCTTTCACCGGCTTGCCGTCGATGGAGGCCAGCCGCCAGCGATAGGCGTCGTAGCCCAGCATCCGGTTGGCGATTCTCAACGGCTCCACGGCTGTCGCAAATGCGACCATGGTAAAATCGGGCACAAGGAAGAAGACGATCGATCGTTTGATCGGATGCTTGATCGCGTTCACGGACCCTCCACCCAAGGCTCGCACGCGCCACCCATGTCGCGATTAGCACAGGCTCATCAGGAAAACCGTTGCGTGTCAATGGAGTGAGGGTGCCACTCGCGCAAATTTGCGACATGCCTCACAACCGTCACTAGCCGGCTGCTTGGTCAATGGCCGGCACCGCGCCGGCGCTCGGGCCTTTCCAGGCAAAAGAAAACCGCCGGCCCGGGTGGGACGGCGGTCAATTTGCGACGCAGGGAGGAGGTCGCGTCGCGAAAGTCTGAGAGCTTAGTTGACCAGGACGCCGAGACGGTTCCCCGCGATTGCCGCGGTCTGGCCAGGCATCGTCTTGGCGAGGCGCTGGCGCTCGAGCGTGGTGGTGATGTTGCGGGTCTTGGCGCCGAACAGGCGGGCGAAAAACTTCATGACAGTGCTCCATGCAGTCAGGTTACACGGGGTGCCATGGCGAAATCGTTGCGGCAGGGGCCGTTGTTGCTGCCGATATAGTCGTTGTGCGGTGCGATTTCAGCGTGAAAAGCGAAGCGGCGCAGCAGAAAAGCGACATCGATTGCGACATTTTCGGGCAGGAGCGCCAAAATTAACGCATGTTTACAGGGCATTAAAGCGTGAGCTGATCTGCGATGCGGCTTGTTCAGATGCGTCATGCGTCGCACGCGTGCGGGTTACGCCGGGATGCGAATGCTGCGCTGCACAAAGCGTACCTGCCGGACTGTCGGATGTCCGGCAGGCTGGTTTTCGCGACACATTCAGCGGCCTCCGACCCACGAGCCGATGCCGAGTTCGGAGCGGCTGCGAGGCTTCGGGGTATCGGGATAACCGATGTCCTTCAGCACTTCGACGGGAAGCGCGTCGAGAAGCTGCCGGGTGCGCATTTCATCTCGATAGGCGCGCCAGTTGGATGCGTAGCGGGTGACGGTTGAATAGATCGGCATGACATCCTCCTTCGGGTCTCGAACCGGGCGAATTCCCGTTTCGCAGCTTGACTATGGGGTAGGAATGAGGTTCAATCAATCGAAATGGAATGATCATCTCATTCAGATAAATTGAACAGGCAGAACCATGAACGCCCCGCTCAATCACCCACTCCCGCTGCTTGAACTCGACGTGTTGCGCACCTTCGTGGCGATCGCCGAGACGGGCAGTTTCACCGTCGCCGCCAACGCGGTCTACCGGACGCCGTCGGCGGTCTCGATGCAGATCAAGAAGCTCGAGGACATTCTCGGCCGGTCCGTCTTTTCGCGCGACGCGCGATCCGTGTCGCTCACCACGGACGGCGAGATGCTGCTGGGTTACGCGCGCCGGCTGCTCGCGATCAATCGCGAGGCGGTTTCGAAATTCATCATTCCCGACGTCACCGGCGTCGTGCGCCTCGGTTCGCCGGACGATTACGGCGAGCGCATCCTGCCGCATGTGCTGAAGCGTTTCGCCCAGTCGCATCCGTCGATCGCGGTGGACGTGGTCATCGACCAGAGTTCGAATCTCAAGCGGCGCATGGACGACCGCACCCTCGACATCACCCTCGTCACCAATTCGACCGGGATCAATCTCGACAGCGCGGAGACGATGCTGGTCGAGCCAATCGTCTGGGCCGGCGCCAAGGGCGGCTGCGCGCATCTGAAGGAACCGATGCCGATTTCGGTGTGGGAAGAGGGCTGCGCCTGGCGGGCAGGGGCGCTCGAAGCGTTGGGCTCGCAAGGCCGCAACTATCGCATCGCCTATATGAGCGCGCACACGGCCGGCCAGCGTTCGGCGATCCTCTCGGACCTCGCGGTCGCGCCGCTGCCGAAATCCTTCCTCGCCGGCGACATGGTCGAGCTGACGGAAAAGGACGGCATGCCGGAGATGGGCAATTATTGCCTGGCGATGATCGTCGCGCCGGAAGCGAGCGCGCCGGTTAAGGCTGCCGCCGACCATATCCGCGCGACGTTCGAGACCTTCAAGGCGACCGGCAGGTTCTAGATGGCCGTGGAATATCTACTTTCAAACGCGGGCTAATCCATCGCCGACCTATGCGTTGGCATGGCGCGCTTCGCGATGATGCACTTGGAGTTTGCGATCTGTACGGAAATCCCGTATGATCGTGACCTGTGACGCAAGACAGGTTCGATCCCGCCAAGGATGCGGCCAATCGCGAAAAGCACAAGGTGCCGCTTGCCTTTGGTGAACAGATTTTTGAGGACGAAGACCACCTGATTATCCCGTCGATCCGCAAGATTGATGGCGAGGAGCGGTTCAAAGTGGTTGGGACTGTCGGGGAGAAGTTGTTCACCGGCGTTTTTGTCTGGCGGAGCGACCTGCCACGCTTCATCTCGGTGAGAAGGAGCAACAAGGGTGAAGAAAGAGCATATCGTACTGCCCGCTGATCCGGCCGACGCCGAAGATTTCGATGTGACGGCCGAGGCGCTGGATCGGGGCCAGCGCGCAAGGCTGATTCGAAAGACGAGAACCGGGCTTGGCCTGTCGCAGTCCGAATTTGCCAGCCGCTTTCGGGTCCCCGTTGGTACGCTGCGCGATTGGGAACAGGCGCGGGCGACTGCGCCGGATTTCGCCATCGCCTATGTGCGGGTGATCGGCCAGCATCCGGACATGGTGGCGAAGGCTGTCGCATGATTGATTGCCTGCGCGTCGCAGGCGACTCATCGGCAGGTCTTGCACGCAAGAGCATGTGCGGCGACCGCACTTGGTGATAAAAAGCCGGCGCGCGGCCGGTCAAGAGAATTCAGCACGCGCGCCGGTAAAACTCGAAAAGACGTAGCAGCTCCGCCGACGCTGATCACAACGCCGGCGGGCGCACTCCGTTATCCCTGCGGGCCGCCCCAGCCGAACAGCGAAACGGTGCGTGATACGCCGGAGTGACGGCCGTTGCCCCAGCCGATATCTTTCTGGATCTCCAGCGGAAGCGAATTCAGCAGGAGCTCCGTGTTGCGCTCGGCGCGCGCCATGCGCCGAGCCGCGGCGAAGCGAGCTAGTGAGTCGAACATGGACATTTTGATCTCCTATCGGTCTCGGGTTTCGGACTGTCCGGCCCGGACGAGCAGCGATATAGGATCGCCGCGTAACCGCGAGATTGCGCCGGAAAGCCTTGGATCGCCCGTCTTGTTACCGGGCGGAAACATTTGCACACAAACGATCTGTCGCGCCGGCCGGCGGCAGGTGCTGGCGTCAGATCACCAGCAGCGGCGTCTTGCCCGGCATTGCGAGGCTGGCAGGTCTTTACGCCATCGGCGACGCGGATCCCTGCAGCACGATGACCCGTGTGCCGTTCAGCACGCGGCGGTGCAGGTCGATGATATCCTGGTTCAGCAGGCGGATGCAGCCGCTCGACACGGCGCGGCCGATCGACCAGTCCTCGTTCGTGCCGTGGATGCGATAGAGCGTGTCCTCACCGTTCTTGAAAAGATAGAGGGCACGGGCGCCAAGCGGGTTGGTCGGCCCCGGCTCCATGCCGCCGGCCAGCGGGCCGTAGCGGTCCGGCTCGCGCCGGATCATGTCCTGGGTCGGCGTCCAGCGCGGCCACGCGCGCTTGTACTGGATGACGCCGACGCCCTCGAACTCCAGGCCTTGCTTGCCGACGCCGACGCCGTAACGCAGGGCGCGGCCCTCGCCGAGCAGCAAATAGAGGAAACGCTGAGTGGTATCGACCACGATCGTGCCGGCCGCCTCGCCGCCGGCGTAGCTCACCTCCTGCCGATAGAACTGCGGATCGATCTTGCTCAGATCGGGCGCGGGTATGGGAAACGGCTCGGTGTCGATCGCCGCGTAGAGCTGCCGGTAGAAAGCCGACGGCTGCGGCTTCACATCACGAGCAACAGGCTGGCCGGAGGTCGCGCATCCGGCGACAAAGAGCGGTGCGGACACGAGAAACGAACGACGCGTAAGCAATGCAGTCATGGGACTCTTTTTGATTTTCTTGGAGTGCTCGTTGCAGAAAAAAGCCAAAGCTTCCATGAAGACGCGATCACGCTCCGCGCGTCTCAGTTCAAGCTTTGTTGATGTGCGGCGCTTCGTCCCGATCCCGGCGGGCGAACGCCCGCCGTTGTCAGCGGACGCGGCGGCCCTCACGGCCGCGCCTGCGGCCGCCGCCATCGGTTGCGGCCTCGAGGTTCTTGCGTTCCGGCAGCTTCACCGCCGCTGACAGATGCGGGAACGGATCGACTTTGTTGGGCAGTGCCATGGCATCGATGAAGAGCTGCTGGAAATGCGGTTCGAGCGCCGTCTCGATCTTCTCGATCTTCTTCACCGTCTGCTCGATCTCGCGGCGGTGGCTGCGGTTAAGCAGCGCCATCAGCGCGCCGGTGCCAGCTGCGTTGCCGACCGCTTTCACCTCGGCGAGATCGCAGTCGGGAATAAGGCCGAGCACCATCGCGTATTTCGGATCGATAAAGGAGCCGAACGCGCCGGCGAAGCGGATCGTGTCGACTTTTTCGACGCCCTGCTTTTCCATCAAGAGCTTCACGCCGGCGTAGAGGGCCGCCTTGGCGAGCTGGATGGCGCGCACGTCGTTCTGGGTGACGGTGATGCGCGGCTCGCCCTCGCGCCCTTCGCGCAGCAGGTAGGAGAACGTGCGGCCGTTCGGGATGATGCGTGGGCTTTTCGCGGCAAGCGACCCGTCGACGACACCGTCCTCCGAGATGATGCCGGACAGGTACATCTCGGCGACAACCTCGATGATCGCCGAGCCGCAGATGCCGGTCACGCCGGTCGTCCAGGACGCGTCCTCAAAACCGTCTTCGTCCGACCATTTGTCGAGGCCTATGATCCGGTATCGCGGCTCCAGCGTCTCGGGATCGATGCGAATGCGCTCGATCGCGCCAGGTGCTGCGCGCTGGCCGGACGAAATCTCCGCGCCTTCGAAGGCGGGGCCGGTCGGAGAGGAGGCGGCCACCACGCGGTCCTTGTTGCCAAGCACGATCTCGGCATTGGTGCCGACGTCGACCAGCAGCATCATCTTGTCCTGCCGGTACGGGCCTTCCGACAAAGTTGCGCCCGCCGCGTCGGCGCCGACATGACCGGCGATGCAGGGCAGGATGTAGAAGCGCGCGCCCTTGTTCACGTCGATGCCGATTTCCGAGGTCCAGCCCTGCACTGCGCCCGACACGGCGAGCGCGAACGGCGCCTGGCCGAGCTCGGTCGGATCGATGCCGAGGAACAGGTGGTGCATGATCGGATTGCCGACGAACACCGTGTCGAAGATGTCGTTGCGGTCGACGCCGCCTTCCTCGCAGACCTTGCCGATCAGCCCGTTGACGGCTTCGCGCACGGCCTTGGTCATCGCCTCGCGGCCATCCGGATTCATCATCACGTAGGAGACGCGGCTCATCAGATCTTCGCCGAAGCGGATCTGCGGGTTCGGCGTGCCCGATGAAGCGATGATGCGGCCGGACAGCAGCGACACCAGATGCATCGCGATCGTGGTCGAGCCGATGTCGCAGGCGATGCCATAGGCCTCGTTCTTCAAACCCGGATAGAGGGCAATCACCGTCGCGCGCGAATACTCCATATCCTTATGGATCGCGGCGGTGACGCCCCACTTGTCCTCCTCCAGCGGCGGCTGGTCAGGGAGCTGCGTGCGCAGGATTTTCTGCACTTGCGGGATCAGATGCGGGGCGACGCGCAGGTCTTTCCAACCCCAGTCCTTTTCGAGTACCAGCTTCAGCCGGTCGAGGTCGCCAAGCGGCTTGTGCATGTCGGGCTGATCGACCTCGACGTAGCACATCTGGATCGCCGCATCGCGCTCGATAACGCGGTCAACCGCGGCCTTGCGAATTGTTTGCGCGTTGACGACGGTGTCCTGCGGCACGTCGATGACGAGATCGCCGAGGATCTGCGCGGAGCAGGAAAGGCGGCGCTTTTCCGGCAGGCCGCGCACGCGGTCGTAACGCTCTTCCTTCGGCCCGCGCGCCGAGATGTGGTCGTTCGACGAGACGATCTTGTGCTTGGCGAAATTGCCTTCCTGCACCTCGACCTGACAGCGCCCGCAGGTCGCACGCCCGCCGCACACGCTCTCGACATAGACGCCGAGCTGGCGCGCGGCATCGAGCACCGGCGTGCCGACCGGGAACCGTCCCCGCTTGCCCGAAGGCATGAACAGGACGAGGGGATCGGTGGAGGCGAGGGGAGCGTTCAATGCGTACCCGATGCGTTAGGCTTATTTGCGAAGGCTGGTTTCAAGCGCTTCCCGGACCACCTCTGAGAACGCGACCCCCCGCGCCGCTGCTTCCGCACGCGCCGCGGCCACCAGGTCCTTTGGTACAAGAACATAAGCCTCGTTCTCCGGTGAATTCATCGCGAGGTCCCACGGAATGAAGCCGGACATGTCGTATTCAGAGAGATCCGCGGTAGCGACAAACTCTTCGGCCTCTGCGTCAGTGTGAAAGACGGGAAATTGCTTCAGGGCTGTCTTGTTCATAGCGCAGCACCTCCTTGTGATGCATATAGCGAGCGCTGATAGGACGGATGTAGGTGAACTCGCCCTGCCGGCGCAATGTGAAGACGACAAAAACATAACGCCCAGCCGCGTTTGATCCTACCGCCCTCAACCTTTCTTCCTGGCCATGCGGATCGCGCCAGATACTGGGACGCGTCCCGAGAAACTCCTCGATTTCTTCCTTTAAAAGTCCGTGCTGTCCGCATTTGGGCCAATTTCCTTCATCCCACTCCACGATGGTGAGGCGTAAGGAGGCCATGTAGGTCGCTATCCCCTTGCCATCCGCGCTTCGCGACCACCGCGGCGGCGTCCGCCGGCAGCGCCTTCGCTCGCCGCGCCCGGCGCCACGACCGGAACCGGCGGCGGCGCGGCGTGCTCGCCCGGCTTGAAGTCCTTGTAGGTCTTGATCCAGGTCATGCAGTCCTTGTCGGTGCCGGCCAGAACGTTGGCGCCGCGTACGGCTTCCATTTCCTGCGGACGGCACGGGTTCATGATGGCGCTCGTCATGCCGGCGCCGATCACCATCGGGATGAAGGCGGCGTTGATGCCGTGACGATGCGGCAGGCCGAAGGAAATGTTGGAGAGGCCGCAGGTGGTGTTGACCTTGAGTTCTTCGCGCAGCCGCCGCAGCAGCGCGAACACCTGGCGGCCGGCATCTCCCAGCGCGCCGATCGGCATGACCAGCGGGTCGACGACCACGTCATGCGCCTTGATGCCGTGATCCATGGCGCGCTCGACGATCTTCTTCGCCACCGCGAAGCGCACATCCGGGTCCATGGAAATGCCGGTCTCGTCGTTCGAAATGGCGACCACCGGCACGTCGTATTTCTTGACCAGCGGCAGGATCGCCTCGAGCTTCTCTTCCTCGCCGGTAACCGAGTTCACCAGCGGGCGGCCCTTTGCGACCCTCAGACCTGCCTCGATGGCGGCGGTGACTGACGAGTCGATCGACAGCGGCAGGTCGACCAGGCCCTGGACGATTTCCAGCGTCTGGACCAGCAGGCCGGGTTCGGTCTCGTTGGGATTGACCGAGGTCACGCCGGCATTGACGTCCAGCATGGTGGCGCCGGCGCCGGCCTGTTCCAGCGCGTCCTTGATGACCGTCTCGAAATTGCCGACGATCATCTCGGCGGCGAGTTTTTTGCGACCCGTCGGGTTGATGCGCTCGCCAATCACGCAGAACGGCTGGTCGAAACCGATAACAATTTCCCGGGTCGCCGAGGCGACGATCGTACGCGTCATGAAGCTCTCCGTAGATATAAAGACTTCTTTATATCGTTATCTGATTTGATACAAGCGACCGGTGCGCACTTCAATGTGCGGTTTTCACCATGTCGACCTGGGTTTCTGTGACATTGTCCTGCAGGATGTGGCCAAGCCGCGCGGCGACCAGCCGATCGTCCGGGCGCGCCTCGCGCTTCCAGGGCTGGCGGCCCTTCAGCACGCCGGATTCATCGACGATCTCGGCGACATATTCCTCCTGGCGATACGCCATCACGTGGATGCCGGAGACGCCCTTGATCTCCTTCACCTCGTTGATGATGTCGATCGCGAGCTGCTTGCCTTCCTTCTTCTGGTCCTGCGCGCCTTCCAGCCGCTTGATGATGGCGTCCGGGATGTGGATGCCCGGCACGTTGGAGCGGATCCATTTCGCCGTCTTTGCGGAGGCCAGCGGCCCAACGCCGACGAGAATGAAGACCTTTTCCGTGAAGCCGAGGTCGCGCGCCCTGTCCATGAAGGTTCTGAACATGGGCACGTCGAAACAGTACTGGCTCTGCACGAACTGCGCGCCGGCCGCGATCTTCTTGCCGAGATGGATCGGCCGGAAATCGTAAGGCGGCGCGAACGGGTTGATCGCGGCGCCGAGGAAAAGCTGCGGCGGCGTGGTGAGCTTGCGGCCCGACAGGAACTTGCCGTTGTCGCGCATGACGCGGATCGTCTCGAGCAACGAGATGGAATCGAGATCGAACACCGGCTTCGCGCCCGGCTGGTCGCCGGCCTGCACGCCATCACCGGTGAGGCACAGCATGTTCGCGACGCCCATCGCCGCGCCGCCCAGCACATCGCCCTGGATGGCGATACGGTTCTTGTCGCGGCAGGCGATCTGCATGATCGGCGCATAACCCATGCGGGTGAGCAGCGCGCAGATGCCGACCGACGACATGTGGCAGTTGGCGCCCGAGGCATCGACCGCGTTGATGGCGTCAACCCAACCGTCGAAGATCCTGGCGCGGTTGTAGACGTCTTCCGGATCGGCTGAGTCGGGCGGGTTGAGCTCGGTCGTCACGGCGAACTCGCCGCGTCTCAGCACGCGCTCAAGCCGGCCCCGCGAGGTGTGGCCGGGCAGGGCGTCGAGCGGCAGGTGGATGCCCTCGGGGTTCTCGTCCCGCTGCGGAAAGCGCGCGTCTCTCATGCCGCTGCTCCAGCCTTGGCCGCTTCCTTCGCGGCGGCGGCCTGCGCCGTGACGCGCAGCCATGCCGACGTTTCGCGCAGCGACTGGTCGACCGGCTTCTGTACGGCGAGGATCTTGTCGCCATGGATCATGTTGCGCGAGCCTTCCCAGGCCTTCACCCAAACGCAGGGCATATCCGGCTCGACCTCGCAATTGCCGTTGGCGCGCACGCCGCCGCACGGACCGTTGCGCAACTGCTTGGGGCAGTTCATCGGGCACGACATGCCGGTCGAGGAGAGGATGCACTGGCCGCACATGCGGCAGTCGAACATGAAGCCTTTCACGCGCTTCTCGACAAACTTCACCGGAGCCTCGACGCGGCCGTAGCCGATGCCCTTCCACAGCGGGTGCAGCAGCAGGAACATGTCGGCGAAGCGCGCATAGAACCATTCCAGCGCCCGGGAGTGGCGGATCGACCAGAGGCGCACCGCGAAGGAGCGCTGCACGCGCCGCTGCGGCGACACATCCGCCGGCTTGTAGTCGCTCTTCGGCGCCGACTTCTTCACCTGCGTCGCCTGGGTGACCGATGCGGTCGCGGTCGGCGGCAGGACCTCCGGCCGCTCGCTTGCCGGTCCTTTGGCTGTCGTCGTCGTCTGGGTGTCAGACATTTTCCTTGCCGCCTGCCTTGGCAAGCGCGACGAGGCGCTCGCGTGGGTACTGCGCTTCGAGGTCCTTGGCAGCCTTGTCGGCTTCCGCTTCGAGATCGTCGCTCACCGGCACGGGATCGGCCTTGCGCCATTCCGCCAGATAGGCGTCGGTTTCGGCCGCGCCGGAACGCATCGCCGCCATGTCGATCGCCTCGGTGAAGCCGATCGGCAGTTCGCGCTTGGCGTTCTGCCGGCCTTTCTTGACGATGACCTGGGCGGGGATGTCGCGCCAGTAAACGACGATGAGATCGGCCATCTGCTGCCATTTCCTCTTGTGGTGCCGAGCATTGCCGAAAGGGCAGAAACCCCGCTTGTTATGGGACGACGCGGGGGCATTCAAAAGCGACGCGGAAGCGTGTCGCAATGAGGCAAGTCGGGAAAAAGGCCTACCAGACGCCTTTTGTCAGCCCGGTCCAGACGTAACGCCACAGCGTCGGGTGGAACCACTGCATCGACGGCAGATCGACCCTGACCGGCTTCAGCGTACCGTCGAGCGCATCGCGAACGGCTTGCATTGAGATGTCGCGCGAGATCGCCGCCAGCCGAAAGGCATAGGTCAGGAAATCGTCGTCGGGGGCTGGCGCGCCGCGCGCCTGATAGATGACATCGCCCGTATCGACGCCGGCATCGACCAGATGCACCGTGCCGCCAAAGTTCTCCGCGTCGCCTTCGGCCAGCGCATAATAACCGCCATTCATGCCGCGGTATTTTGGCGTGATGCCGGCGTGGTAGTTCAGGATCGGGCACTTGATCTCGGCGAGCGACTCGGCGCCCAGCATCCGGCAGCCGACAAGCAGCACCGCTTTTGGATCGAGCTGCACGACCGCGGCGCGAAACATGATCGAGTTCACCGAGGGCACGTGAATGATGTGCTGGCAGGGCGGTGGCTCCGTCTGCAACCCGTTCCGCTCGATGATCGCCGCGATACGGCGCTTTGCCAGCCGCTTGCCGAGCACCGACCATGCCATCATCGCGGTCTGGCCGAGCGCGTTCCACCAGCCGAACTTTTTCGCCCGCCGGTGGATCAGCGTGCCCCGCCCTTCCGACTCTTCCTGAATGACGGTGACCGGGCCAAAGGCGTCACGCAGCGCGTTGATGATGATCCACGGGTGCGGTCCGCCGGCGGTGACGACAACGATTTCAGAGCGGGCGAGCCGTTCAGCCATGCGGCGTTGCTGCGCTAGAAGAGCCAACCGTAGGCGGCCTCGACGGCAAGGAAGAAGGCACCGCCAATGAAGGCCACGACTGCAAGAGCAAACACGCCCACGGCGCTGCCAATGGCGAGCAGAATGCCGTCACGCTCGATGAGCGACAGTCCAAGCAGGGCGGTCGAGAAAGCGGGCAGCCAGTTGCCGAGCGGGATTGGCAGCGTGACGATGATGGCCAGGATCAGTGCGATGACGCCGATGACCCTGTCGCCGCGGCGGCGCCAGAAGGGCCAGTAGCGCGGGCGAATCATCTGTTCGACCCAGATCAGCCAAGGAACGACGCGGCCGGAGATGCTCCGGAACGTATCGGCCGAGATGGAGCGGTCGCGCAGGAAGCTCGGCAGCCAGGCGCGTTTGCTGCCGTAGACCATTTGCAGGGAGACGATGAGCAGGGGCAGGCCGAGGAACGCCGAAGCGCCGGGCGGCAGCGGGATCATGTTGATGGCCGCGAAGAAGAACAGCAGCGCCGCGAAGCCGCGGTCGCCCATCGCGTCGCGGATCTTGGCCAGCGAGATAGGCCCGTCCGCGTCGCGGGCAAGCTGCGCGAAAAGCTGCGACAGTCGGCGCGGCCGCCGCCTGATCGGCGCGGCGTCTATCTGCCCGTCATCGAAGCCGTGCATTTCCTGTCTCATCGATCCCGATCGCGCGCCGGTTAAGCCGGTTCTCTTTGAATTGACCCAGGCGCTATGATCGCCGTGGCCGGTTAAATGTTGATGACATTGAGTGCCACACTCTATCTGGTGCGGCGCCGGCCCCCCGGCCAGTGCAAGTCATCATATCGTGGGCTGATTAAGAATTACAACGGCTGAGGCCGAAATGCCGCGTCAGCGCCTGAATTCCAGTATGTCGAGCTTCGATTCGTAATAGGGCGCGGGAAACTCGATTCGCCATTCGGCATCGCCAGTCCGGTAGGTGAAGCCCACCTGATCGGTTTCAGGTCCGCTGCCATAGGGTTTTGGCGCGTCGCCGGCGACGAAGAACGAGCCGATATAATGCAGACGGGTGTCGCTCTCCGTATAGAAGCGGCCCTTGGTCCGCTGCGAACCGCTCAGCTTCTCCAACTGCCAGCCCGAGCCGTCGTCGGTCACCTTGCACTTGAACCAGCCGTAGATAACCAGTGGGGCAGGCCCGCCGAGCTTGATTGTGCGGCATTGCCAGTCGCCGGTCATGTCGAAGCCTTCGAACGATACCGGCTGCTTGGCCAGGATCGCATCCAGCGCAGCCACATCCTCGGCCGAACCGCCAGCCTTCGCCGCCTGGATCGCGTCGGCCTTGGTGGCATCGTACTTTGCGAGGCGCTCCTTGTCGGCGGCCGTGACGATCTTGTCGAACTCGCCATCGGCGAACGCCGGTGCGGAAACGGAAAGAATCAGGGCGGCGAAAATCGTGCGTCGAAAATGCATTGCGGTCTCCATTGAAGGGGCGAACCAAACCGCGGAATGCGGTGCTTTCGTGATCGCCGGAACTCAGGCGGGAACGTGCGACGCGTTGACCAGAGCGTCGGTCAGGTCGCCGTAGCCCGTCCGGCGCTTTTCGTAAGCCAGCCCGAGCAGCTTGGCGGCGTCCTCGGCCACCTTGTCGAGTGCCGGATCGTCGGTCTGCGCCAGATAGACGAGCTTCTGGTAATTGCCGAAATAGTCGCGCACGAGTTCGGGATGCCTGTCCAGCCCGAGCGGCTTCAGGAAGAACGCCTCGAACTGGCGGCAGAGGAAATCGGTCATGTAGAAGACCGTCATGTCGTCGTCGCCGATCGCCGCGAAGGCGCGATTGCCCTGGTAGAAGGCGAAGCAGTGCGGTCCCTCGACCCGTTTGACGCCGTGCTTTTCGAGCACGCGGTCGAGCATGCCGCCGGTGCCGCAATCGCCATAACCGGCGAAGATCTCGCCATACCCTTCAGCCCGTGCGTCGAGGATCGCCTTGTCCATCGCTCTGGGGATCCGGTCCGGATAGTAGTGCAGCTCGGCCGGCAGGCAGGTCAGTTCCAGATGGTCGAGGTGGTGCCGCTCCTTCACCGCCAACACCTCGCGCGCGATCATGCCGCAGGCGATCACCAGCAGCTTCTCAGCCGGTGTGCCGGACGGCTTCCTGGGGCTTTTGCGTTCGGCCATTCTGGTCATGGAACCGATCGGGTT
>DATJTE010000249.1:0-13390 GCA_035503715.1 Rhizobiaceae bacterium
GTCTGACGACTTCACTTGGTTCGGTCGAAGCTTCAATGTCTTCGGGTTTCCGTTGCCGCTGCCGGTGATCATTTTTCTTGTCGTGGCGACCATCTTCCACATCGCGTTGGGCTACACGCGCTACGGCAAGTTCACCTATGCGATCGGCGCGAACCCGCAGGCCGCGCGCGTGTCTGGCATCAACATCGGTAACCACCTGATCAAGGTCTATATGATTGCCGGCCTGCTCTCGGGTCTCGCCGGCGTCGTGACCGCCGCCCGTGCAGCATCCGGCCAGCCCGGCATGGGCGTCGCCTACGAACTCGACGCGATCGCCGCGGCCGTCATCGGCGGCACGTCGCTTGCGGGCGGCGTCGGACGCATCACAGGCACGGTGATCGGCACGATCATCCTAGGCGTCATGACCTCGGGCTTCACTTTTCTGAAGGTCGGCGCCTATTACCAGGAGATCGTGAAGGGCATCATCATCGTCACGGCGGTGGTGATCGACATGTATCGGCAGCAGAGGCGGAAAACGGTTTAGCGCCGCTCATCGAAGCCGGCTGATTTCAGGCCGGCAAAGAAAAAAGCCGGCCTTCGGGCCGGCTTAAGTGTGCGGACGGCCGGGCTGAGGGGGTGGAATTTGACCGTCCGGGTGCTGAAACGCACGGATTTCGAAAAGGTTCCGCATTTTTGTGATAAAAATCATTCGGACGCGGCTCGGGCTCAGAATCGCCAGTAATTCTACGCAAACGGCTTGAGACCAGCGCCGGGATTGACTATTTCGAGACCACGGCTAAAAGGCGGGCATCCAAGGCTGCCGCTTCGCCCGCAACGGGCGTCTCAGCCGCCCACTGGGGAATAGGTTAACGGTAGACCCACGGACTCTGACTCCGTTAGTCCTGGTTCGAATCCAGGTTCCCCAGCCAACCATTCTCGTTTTCCCTGCTCTCGCCTGCTCTCGCAAATTCATGCGTCTATTCCATGGCTTAGCCCGGCTGCCCTCTTCCCGCGATCGGTCACTGGGAAATGCAGCGTTCAATGTTGCGCACTGCGCGTAGGCGGCGCTGGGTGCACGGTCGTTTTGATCTTTCGGAAAATCGACCCGGCCTGGTGATTGGGCGAAAGCGATGAGAACTCCCACAGCGGACGCGGCGCGCTGCCGCGACCGCGCGCGCCTCCTTTCCCGCCTGGTCGCAGTCAGCTCCACTGGAACGCCACCGCATTCTCAGGAGCGTCGCCGACAGCTGGCTACCGAGGTGGATGCGGGTCGGGCGCATGCTGGCCCGAGAGGGGGTAAGACCCTCCCGAGGCCATCGGCGAGGTAACGCGCGCCAGCCAGGTTTGCATTCTTCGCCCAGGAGTGCCTGCGCATGGCGGGTGAAAAGCTGGCTTCGGCGTGCCCCAACATTGACGTTGATCACCCGGGAGCCGATCGGAGTCGTTGGCGTCATCACGCCATGGAACTTTCCGATAGCGCTGCCGTCGTGGAAAATCGCTGCGGCTCTGGCTTATGGCAATTGCGTGATCTTCAAGCCCGTGGAACTGACACTCGGCTCGGCCTTCATGCTCACCGAAATGCTCGATCGGACGGGCGTACCCAGAGGTGTGTTCAATCTCACTATGGGTGGCGGCTCGACTGTCGGCCCTGCGTTGCTGGATAGCGACGAGGTCGATGCGATCACGTTTACCGGTTCGACCGAGACCGGGCGCCGGATCAGAGGGGCAGCCGCGCACACAGGCAAGAAGGTTCAGCTCGAAATGGGCGGGAAGAACCCAACTCGCTGTCGAACGTGGGGTCAACGGCGCCTTCTTTTCAACCGGCCAGCGACGCACTGCATCGTCTCGCCTCATCGTGACGGACGGCATTTATGATGCGTTTGTCAAAGGTGTCGTCGAGCGACTCCGGGCGCTGAAAATCGACGACGCACTGAAGGCCGGCACGGACATAGGGCCGGTCGTCGACGAGAGGCAATTGGCCAGCAATCTCCGCTATGTGCAGATCGGCAGCGACGAAGGCGCCCGGCTTGTTCATGGCGGCCAGGTGCTCAAGCGGGAGAATCCGGGATTCTATATGGAGCCCGGCATTGTTTGAAATGTCGAACGACATGCAGATCGCCCGCGAGGAGATTTTCGGCCCGGTGGCCGGCGTGGTGCGTGTGAAGAACTACGAAGAGGCATTGTCCGTTGCAAACGACACGCCATTCGGTCTATCGGCTGGCATTTGCACCTCGAGTCTTAACATGCCACTCATTTTCAAACGTAATGCGGAGGCGGGTGTGCTGATGGTCAATCTGCCCACCGCTGGTATCGATTCCACGTGCCGTTCGGCGGCCGAAAGGCTTCAAGCTTCGGCCCTAGGGAACAGGGGCGATACGCCGCCGAATTCTACACGACAGTCAGTTTCGCAGGTTGATGATGCCCAAAATGAGCAAACTCGATGAAACCGCGCGCGGCGTTTACGTGATTGCCGCCACTCCGTTCGCCGACAATGGCGCGCTTGACCTGTCGAGCCTCGACAGCATGCTTGATTTCTATCTGGCGAGTGGTGTGTCGGGAATAACCGTTCTTGGCATCATGGGCGAGGCAACGAAGCTGACCGCTGAGGAGTCCAGTACGGTCGTCAGCCGTATTCTCAAGCGTCTCGACGGCAAGATCCCAGTCGTCGCGGGCGTGTCGTCGCCTGGACTTGCCGCGATGAGCGAGCTGACGAAGAGCGTCATGGGTGAGGGCGCGGCCGGGGTCATGGTGGCGCCGCCTGGCAGTCTGCGAACAGATGCCCAGATATTCGGCTATTTTCGCTCTGTCGCCGACACGCTGGGACCGGACGTTCCTTTCGTCTTGCAGGACTACCCGTTGGTCACCGGCGTGACGATCGATGCGTCCGTGATCCGCCGCATCGTCGATGCGCTACCCACATGCGTGATGCTGAAGCATGAGGACTGGCCGGGCCTGGCCAAGATCTCCGCGCTGCGATCGGCGAGCGCGCGGGACGGCATGCGGCGCATATCCATCCTCGTCGGCAATGGCGGCCTTTTCCTTCCAGAGGAGCTCGCCCGCGGCGCCGATGGCGCGATGACCGGCTTCGCGTATCCGGAGATGATGGTGGGCGTCTGCGCTGCGCATGCCGCTGGAGATACCACGCGTGCGCGTGACCTGTTCGACGCCTACCTGCCGCTGGCGCGATACGAACAGCAGCAGGGCATTGGCCTGGCCGTCCGCAAGTATGTTCTGGCGAAGCGCGGGGCAATTGCCTCGGCGACCGTTCGAACGCCAGGTCCGAAATTGTCGAAGGAAGAGATCGACGAGATCGAACTTTTGATCCGGCGCCAGGAAAAGCGCCTCGCGGAGCTTGGCTGATGGACTTTGGTCTGCAAGCAAGCGGGCGCTGGTTCTGGGCGGAAGCCGTGGCCTCGGCGCTGCGGTAACCCAATCACTGGCACATTGGCCGCTGAGGTGGCGTCGGCCGGCGTGACCGTCAACATGGTGTTGCCGGGCCGGGTTGATACGGAGCGCCGTCCGCCAGCCAGCTTGACGAGGCCGGTGCCGTCCGCAAAACATGATTGACAGATTGATAATCTCCGAGGATCGCGCTCGCATGCCTTCATGCTAAGGTTGCCCGGCAGCAGCGTTGGTTCCGATGGCACGGAAGCTCAAAGTTTTTCAGACCTCGATCGGCTTTTTCGACTTGGCGATCGCAGCGCCTTCGATGAAGGCCGCCGCCGAGGCGTGGGGGTCTACCCCGGATATTTTCCAGCGGGGTTTTGCGAAACAGACGGACGACGCCAAAGTGGTGGAAGCGGCAATGGCGACGCCGGGCGTGGTGCTTCGACGCCCGGTCGGCACGGATGAAGGATTCGTCAAGCATGCCGCACTTCCGAAGGCTGAGGCGAAGCCGAAGGCCTCCGCCCCCAAATCAAACGACAAGGACGCCTCGGCAAAAAAGGACAGGGAAGCTTCAGCAAAAAAAGACAAAGCAGAGGTCCTGCGGCTCAAGAGAGCAGAGGAGCGGGAGGCCCGCGAGCGCAAGGCAGAGGAAGAGCGGGAGGCCCGCGAGCGAAAGAAGGCAGATGCGGAACGTGAGCGGGCCGAGAAACGGCGCGAACAGACGGTATCGAAGATCAACGCGGCGCTCGAGCGAGCTCGCCACGATCACGAGGAAGCGGTCAAGTCGATTAAGGAGCAACGAGAAGAATTGGACCGAGCAGAGGCACGCGAAGATGAAAAATTGGAGCGCGCCAAGAAAGCGCATAAGGATGCGTTGAAGGACGTCGACTCCTAAATGAATGCCCGCACGCCGTGCGGATCGAGCAGTACCGGCCGTGTCGAGAAGCGATCGTGGCCGTCACCCAGAGATTTGCGGGATCTGCCAATCCTTGCCCGGCATGGCTTGGAGCAGTTGCTGTGTGTACGCGTGCTTCGGGCTGCCGAACACCTCATCCACGGCGCCGCGCTCGACGATCTCGCCATTGCTCATGACGATGATGTTGTCGCAGATCTGCGCGGCGACGCGAAGGTCGTGGGTGATGAAAAGGAGGGAGAGACCGAATTGCCGCTTGATGTCGGCGAGCAGCGTCAGCACCTCTTTCTGCACGGACACGTCGAGCGCCGAGACCGCCTCGTCGGCGATCAGGATCTTCGGCTGCACCATCAGGGCGCGGGCGATGCAGATGCGCTGGCGCTGCCCGCCGGAGAACTGCACCGGGTACCGGTCGAGCGAATCCTCGTCCATGCGGACGATGCGCATCAATTCCCGCGCGCGCTTGAGCGCAGAGTCGCGCGCCTCACCGAAATTGATCGGACCTTCGACGAGCTGATCGCCGATGCGCCGCCGTGGGTTGAGCGAGCCGTACGGATCCTGGAAGACGATCTGGATGTTCTTGCGATGGCTGCGCAGCCGGCCGCGCGGGTGGGCCGCGAAATCGGTATTCCCGATCCACACCTCACCGCCATCGGGATCGAGCAGGCGGATCAGGCAGCGCACCAGCGTCGTCTTGCCCGAACCGCTTTCGCCGACGATGCCGAGCGTCTCCCCGGTCTGCATGGTGAATTCGACCGGCTTGAGCGCGGCAACCTGCCTGGCCGGCTTGAACAGCGTGCGCGCTACCTGGAACGTCTTGCCGACGCCTGAGACGCGAAGCGCGATCGGCCGGGTCTCCTTCTGCGCTTGAGCGGCTGGTGTGCGGCGCGGCACCGCGTCGATCAGCAGACGGGTGTAGGGATGCTGTGGCCGGTTGAGGATTTCGGAGGCCGGGCCTTGCTCGACGACACGCCCCCTCTGCATGACGACGACCTTGTCCGCGATCTCGGCCACCACGCTGAAATCATGCGTGACGAACATGATGCCGGCATCTCGCGCGCGGCGCAGTTCCTTGAACATATTGAGGATCTGCGCCTGCGTGGTCACGTCAAGCGCGGTGGTGGGCTCATCGGCGATCAGCAGGCGCGGGCCAAGAGCAAGCGCCATGGCGATCACGATCCGCTGGCGCTGACCGCCCGAGAGCTGGTGCGGATAGCTCTGGTGGATGCGCTCGGCATCGGCGAGCTTGACCTCCCGCAACAGGTCCAGCGTCCGCGCGCGGCGGTCGGCGCGCGAGATGCGCGTATGAGCGGCAAAGACTTCTTCGATCTGGTCGCCCACCGTGTAGCAGGGGTTCAGCGCCGTCATCGGCTCCTGGAAAATCATCGCCATCTCGCTGCCGCGCAGCCTGGCGTGATCCTTTTCGGGCAGCTTTAGCAGGTCGCTGCCGCCGAACAGTATCTGGCCCGACGTGGCGCGCAGCGTCTTCGGCAACAGTCCCATGGTGGTGAAGGAGGTGATCGACTTGCCCGATCCGCTCTCGCCGACAATGCAGACGATCTCGTTCGGCATGACGTCGAGGCTAAGCCCCTCGACGGCGAATGGCCGGTCGCCGCCCTGCGGCAGAGCGACGGACAGGTCCCGGATGGAGAGGACGGGAGACGCCGGCTGAAGCTCGGTCAATTGCGTCCCTCCGGCGCGGTGATGTCGCGGACGCCGTCGCCGAACATGTTGATCGACACGACGACCAGGAAGAGAGCGACGCCGGGAATGGCGATCAGCCACGGCTGAAAGAGCAGCATCTCCTTGCCTTCGGAGATCATCAGTCCCCAAGACGGCGTCGGCGGACGCACACCCAGGCCGAGGAACGAAAGCGAGGCCTCGAGCAGGATCGCGTGCGCCATTTCAAGCGTCGCGATGACGATGAGCTGGCTCATCACATTGGGCAGGATATCCTTCACCAGAATGCGGGGCAGGCTTGCGCCGAGCACCTCGGCCGCCGCGACATACTCCATGCTTCTCACCTGCTTGGTGGCGGTGCGCAGCACGACGGCGAAACGGTCCCACAGCAGGAGTCCGAGCACCGTCATCATGACGATGAGCGAACCGCCGAGCAGCGCGACGACGGCCAGCGCAACCAGAACCACCGGCATGGCGAGCCGGACGGAGATCAGGAAGGTGACCGCCGCGTCGACTTTGCCACCGAAATATCCCCCGACGATTCCCAGCGTCGAGCCGATGACGGCCGAGATGAAGGCCGTCACGAAGCCAATCATCAGGGAGATGCGCGCACCGTACAGAAGGCGCGAGAGATAGTCCCGGCCAAGCGCGTCCGTCCCGAGCGGATGTTCCCAGGTACCACCGAGAAATACCGGGGGGATCATACGGGCGAGCAGGTCCTGACGATAAGGGTCATGCGGCGCGACAAGCGGCGCGAAGACGGCGAGCAACACGATGATAGTGAGCACGGATGCTCCGAAGACCAGCCCCTTGTGATGCCATGCCCGGCGCCAGAACTGCTGGCGCGGGGTAAGGCGGCCCGGAACTGCGGGTGCTGCTGCTTGCATACTCATCTCAGCTAACTCGCAATCTGGGATCGAGCCATGCATTCAACACGTCGGCCGCGAAAGTGAAGACTATGTAGAACATCGAGAAAATCAGGATGAGCGCCTGGATGGTCGGCAGGTCGTTGCGAGAGATCGAGACCCAGGCGAGTTGACCGGCGCCCGGCAGCGCAAAGATGGACTCCACGATGATGGAGCCGCTCAGCATGAAGCCCATCTGCACGGCGGCCAGACTGACCACCGGGATCATGGCGTTGCGCAGGGCGTGCTTGAAGAGCACCTTGCGCGTGGGCAGACCCTTGGCGCGCGCGGTGCGGATATAGTCCGACGCCAGGACATCCAGCATGCCTGTGCGGGTCAACCGCATCAGTGCAGGGGTGGCAAAGTAGCCAAGCACGATCGTCGGAAGCACGAAGTTCTTCCAGCCGGAAACGCCTGAGGCTGGCAGCCAGCCGAGATTGATCGAGAAGATGGTGATCAGGATGAGACCGAACCAGAAGCTGGGAATGGCCTGTCCAACCACCGAAATGAACAGAGCTACGCGATCGAACCAGGAATTCGGTCGGGTCGCGGCGAGCACACCCATGGGGATCGCCAGCAGTATCGCGAATATGATCCCGAGAATTCCGAGCATCATCGTAATCGGCAGGCGATCCGATACGAGTTCGGAAACGGGGCGATTGAAGAAACGGCTCGTGCCGAAGTCGCCGCGCGCGGCCCGGCTGAGCCAGTCGACATACTGAACGACGATGGGCCGGTCATACCCGTAATTGACGCGGATCGCCTCGATATCGGCTTCGGTGGCGGATTCGCCGGCAAGCGCGATCGCCGGATCGCCGGCGAGGTGGAGCAGCCCGAAGCTCACCGCCGAAACTGTGAGAGCCACGCAGGCCGCGAGCAGCAGCTTTCCCAGGACAAATTTCAGCATCTATACCGTCTTCCTGTCAGATCAAGCCACCGACGCGGCTAACCGCTGGGAAATGGACAGACCTGATCCCGGGCTTCGTGCGGCAGCGCCACCCGGCTGAGAGCTATTGCGCCATAAAGTGCCGGCGAGCCGCACAAGCATATGCGACGCACTCGATTGTCATTTTCCCCTTACTTCCAGGACATCTGGTAGAAGCGGATGTTCTCATCCAGCGTCGGCGTGAATGCCAATTCCTGAGAGAGAACATAGTTGGTGTTGTAGGTGAACAGCGGCACCCAGTAAGCCTCGTCGGCTATGCGCTTGAATGCCTGCGAATACAGTTTCTTGCGCTCTTCCGGATCGGTGACCGTATCACCGGCCGTCACCAGTTCCATCACCTGCGGATCGCGCGCGCCGTCATCGCCGCCGCCGGCGAAGTAACGCGACGTGACCGACGAAACGTCAGCGATCGAATTGAAAGCGTCGGTGAGGAAGGCGATCGGGACGCCGTCCTTGATACGCTTTTCACGCAGCGGAGCGTAGTTGATGTACTCCAGATTGGCGGTGATCCCGACCTCCTGCAGCATGCCAAGCATGGCTTCGGCGTAATTGCGGTCGCGATAGGCATAGAAATCGATGGAGAAGCCGTTGGGATATCCTGCCTCGGCAAGCAGCGCCTTGGCTTTCTCCGGATCGTAGTCGTAGCCTGTCACGTCCTGCTCGCAGCCGAACTGCACCTTGACGCAGGCGCTGTCGATACGAGTGGAAGCGCCCTTGAGCAGCGCGCTCAGTAGCGCTTCGCGGTTGATCGCGTAGTTGAGAGCCTGACGCACCTTGAGGTTCTTCGTCGGGACGTCAGGGCTGGAGCGGCCCTCAGCGTCGAGTGCCAGGAACGCGATGCGCATGCTCTGCTCGTTGACGACATCGAAGCGGCCCTGAGCCTTGACCTGTTCTGCCTGATCGGCCGGCACCTGCCACAGGAAATCGAGCGAGTCGCTGAACATCTCGGCGAGTTGCGTGTTCACGTCCGGGATAAAGCGAATGACGACCTTGTCGATCTTGGCCGTGTTCTTGGGTCCGTCGAAGTAGTTCTCGTTACGCTTCAGCACGACTTCGCTGCCGCTGGAGACACTCTCGACCATGTATGGCCCGGTCCCGACTGGCTTGGCGCCCATGCCCTGCGGGCCAACCTCGGCGTAGTATTCGTTCGGGTAGATGACGACAGGCCCGGAGAGATATTCGAGCGCGGCGGGGAACGGCGATTTGAGGTTCAGGCGGACGGTGAACTTGTCGACCTTCTCGGCCGATTTCATCCAGCTGGTGTGCGCGGTGTTGATAACGCCGTTTGCAGGGTCGACAACGAAATTGACTGTGTAGACGACATCGTCCGCGTCGAATTCCTCGCCATTGTGGAAGGTGACGCCTTCCCGCAGCTTGAACTCGAGCGTCAGATCATCAACCCAGGTCCACGATGTGGCGAGGTTGCCGAGATATTCGCCCGACTCCGGGTCGCGATAGACCAGGCTGTCCCAGATGGATTCACCCATGATCACGCCTTCGCGCGCAGTATTGAAATAGCGGTCGACGCTTTCGACTTCCTTGGAGAATGCGATACGCAGCGTGTCGTCGCTCTTGTCCGCCAGGGCCGCGCCCGGCAGCGCGACGAGCGCCGTTGAGATCCCCAATGCCGTGGCGATTGCCTTCAATCCGATGCGACCCATGACTGTCATTCCCCTTACTTATGCGGCCTTCGGCCGCTGCGTTGTTCCGGTGAGCCCGGCAATCCCGCGGAAACCATTTCCGTCAGGACCACATTCAATCTCACGCCGTCGAGGCGGCGTATTACGCATTCAATTTTGTTTCCAGCCTGCCTCTTATTGAATGAATTTGTATCGGGTTGAGCCAGATTCGTTCAACCTTTTTGCGTTGTATTCGACACTTTGACGAATAAGGCGCAGCCAGTTGGGGAGATTATTCATTGTTTTCATTTGATTATTTTAGACACTCCGGGACGATTCGCCAATCGGTCAGCCAAAACAGACGGTCCTGCATGGCTCATACTTTCGAATGGCTTCTCCAAATTGTGCATTCAATTTCATCGGATCACTCGTGCGACTCGACGCCCAATCCGAGAGTGGCGAGCAGTGCCGCACCGGTGCGAATGCCGTCATAGAAGCATGAGATCTTCAGGTTCTCGTTCGGCGCATGGTTGTGTTCGTCCGCATTGGCATAGGGCAATGTGAACGCAGGCACGCCGAGCACCTTCGTGAACACGTAACTGGGGTTGGTTCCGCCGGCCATCGGGATGAGCAGAGGCTCAACCCCGCGCGCGGCCACCACTGCACGTCGTATCACCGCTGTGTAGGGCGACTCGACCGGCGTCCGCGACGGCAGCATGCCGTGGCGCCTGACCAGTTCCACGCCCGGCGCGTGGCGCTTCACGTGTGCCTCGACTCTGTCCAGCACCTGCTCGGGTGTCATGGCGTCCACCATGCGTATCTCGCATTTCGCGATCGCCTCTCCCGGTATGACCGACTTCGATCCTTCCCCGCCATAGCCGCCGTGAATGCCGGCGATGGTGAGGGTAGGGTGGAACATCAGACGATCGAAGAATGGACGTGCCTTTGGCTCATCGAACTCGGAAATGCCGAGGTCCGCCATGTAGGCATCCATATCGAGCGGGAGCCCGGCGGCGGATTCCCTTGCCGCTGCCGTCGGTGGAACGACCGGATCGTGCAGGCCCTCGATCGTGATGAGCCCTTCGGGCGTCTTCATCGAAGCAAGCAGGTGAACCAGCTTCCACAGCGGGTTGGGCACGACACCGCCGTAGATGCCGGAATGGGTGTCGCGATTGGCGCCGCGCGCAACAAGGTCGAAGGGAACGATGCCACGGACACCGAGGATGATGGTCGGAAGCCCGGACTCATGCAGCGGGCCGTCGGCCGCGACCATGAAATCCACCTTCAGCTTCTCGATGTTGTCGCGGATGAAACCGGCGAGACTCGGGCTGCCGATCTCCTCCTCACCTTCGAGGAGAACGACGACGTTGCAAGGCAGCGTGCCATGAACCGCCAGATGGGACTCGAGCGCCAGTATCTGCGCGAAATGCTGGCCCTTGCTGTCACCGATGCCGCGCGCATAGATCCTTCCATCCCGTATCGTCGGCTCAAAAGGCGGGCTGACCCATTCCGCCAGCGGGTCCGGCGGCTGCACATCATAATGGCCATACAGCATGACCGTCGGCTTAGCCGGGTCGATCTCGTAGCGGCCGAGCACGACCGGATGCCCGGTCGTCTCGATGATCTCGGAGCTCATTCCCAGTTTGGCAAGCATGTCGACCAGCATGCCCGCCACTTCCCGCATGCCGATGTTCTGGGCGCTGATGCTAGGGTGGCGGACATAATCCAGAAGCCGATCGAGAAACGGCTGGCGATTGGCGTCGATGTGGGCGAACACCGGATCGAGCCCGAGGATGGCAGATGACGTTTGCGATGTCATTTCGTAGTTCCCTTCGCGCTGCACCACATCTGAACGCGAACGCTTACCGGCCTTGCGCCGGAAAGCGTTCGACACCGATCATGCCGGGACGATCAGTTCGCGCGGACAGCCTTCGGTCCAGAACTCCACTCCGTCTTCCTTGACCAGGTAGGTCTCCTCGGTGTGGTGGCGGCAGCCATCATGGTAATAGCTGTATTCGAGGCACACGACCGTATCCGGCTCCAGCACGGTACGGTTGACCTGGTTCATGCGCGGCTGCTCGTGTGCGCCGAGCCCGATTCCGTGCCCGACGAACTCGCGCGGGAAATTCGGCAGATACTTGTCGATCATGGCGTAGCCACGGTCGAAGATCTCGCCGCCGGTCATGCCCGGCCGGAGGCTGTGGCCGAGTTCCATCTGCACCTCGTTGAGGCGCTTCCAGATCTCCTGGTGACGATCGCTCGTCTCACCTACGAAGTAGGAACGCACGAAGTCGGCGCCATAACCGTAATAGAGCGCACCCATGTCGACCTTGACGAAGTCGCCGCGGCGAATCTTGTGCCCGACCGGAAACGGCGCGTGCGCTGCGTAGGAAGTCAGCGGGCCGCAGCCGATGTTGATGAACTTCACGCCATGAGCGCCATTGTCCATCATGTTGTTGCTGGTGAGCCGCAGCAGCTCGAAGTCATCCACGCCGATCTTGATCACATCGCGGAACGCGGCATGCGCGATGACCGTGATGTCGGTCGCCTTCTTCAGGCGCCGGATCTCCTCCGGCGTCTTCACCATGCGTACCAGTTCCATCATCTGTTCGACGTCGACGATGCGATTGCCGTCGAGCAGGTCCAGCAGCTTCGCCTTGAAGCCTGTCGGCTGGCTGTCGCCCTCAATGCCGACGACCATGTTCTTGACCTTGCGCTCGCTCAGGATGTCCTTCGCCGCCGCGAAGAAATCCACATAGAAGGTCGTGTCGACATCGGTATGGAACTCGGCCATCGCATAGGCGCGCACGTCCTTGATCCAGGTGGAATCGATCGCCAGATGCAGATCGACCGCTGGCACGACGAAGGCGGGCGCCTTCGCCGGATCGCGGAAATAGAAGACGCAGAACGGCCGATAGGCGAGATGTCCGCCATTGTGAAAGAAGCCGGACACGTATTTCGAGTTTTCGCCCCCGCGCAGGATCAGCACGTCGATGTTCTGCTGGTCCATCGCAGCGCGCAGGCGCTCCTCATGGAAGAATTTGTTGTCCGGCCTCATTGGTCTGTCTCCGTCCTCTTGTCGGCGCCCATTTGACACGCGCGTAAAACTCATCTGACCGCTGCCCGGCGGAACCGGCACCTCTGTGTGCTCGCTGCCAAGCCGCACCTCATGGACATCCGCCTGGCATCACCGTTTCGCTTCGGCCATTTCACCCTAAGATACAACCTGGCGCCAGTTTTTGCATGCAAATCTTCTCGACGGAAGTGGGCCAGATCAATTTTTGTAGGCAGACCGTGCTACGCAGCGCCTGTCACTCGGAATGTGTCGAGGGCGGCACCCAGGCCGCCGGGCCTGTGCGGCACGTTGGCCAAGCCAAGCGCAAGCTCCACGACGCCGAGGGCGCCGAGCAATGTCGGCGCGCTGCATTCGCCGAGATGCCCAATTCGGAATGCCTTGCCGGCGAGCTTGCTGAGACCGGAGCCGAGCGAGATGTTGTAATTATCCAATGCGACCGCGCGGAATCGGTCGGCATCATGCCCGTCAGGCATCATGATCGCCGTCAGGACTGGAGAATGGAGTGCGGGATCCTGGCAGACCGTTTCGAAACCCCATGCCTCGACTGCCGCCCGGGCGGCCCTTGCCAGCAGCCTGTGCCGCTCAAATACAGCGTCCAACCCTTCCTCGTTGAGCATCGCGATCGATTCGCGCAGGCCGTAGAGCAACGTCGTCGCCGGCGTATAGGGGAAGAAGCCGTCCTCGTTGAACTTGATCATTTCCGCCCAATCCCAGTAGGAACGTGGGGTCGCATTGCGCTTCGAGGCAGCCAGCGCCTTCTGCGAAACCGCGGTAAAACCAAGGCCTGGCGGGAGCATCAGCCCCTTTTGTGAGCAGCAGATCGCAACATCCACGCCCCAGTCGTCATGGTTGAATTCGACCGACCCGAGCGATGAGATCGTGTCC
>DATJTE010000250.1:0-38380 GCA_035503715.1 Rhizobiaceae bacterium
CGGCCATGACGCCGCAGGCGACCCAGAAATTGGTCAGGCCCTGCACCGGGCCGACCAGCGGGTTGCCGTCGGGCGCGAAGGTGAAGGGGCCGTTGATCACCTGCTTGATGCCGACGTTGGCGATGCCCGGGAAATGCTTGAAGCCGAGCTCAAGCGACGGCGCGATGCGCTCGAGGTCCGGCGCCAGCAGTTCGTGCCCGAAGTCCCACGGCGTGTTGACCGGCGACCACGGCTTGCAGGCCTTCTCATAGGTGCCGAGCAGGATGCCGTTGCGCTCCTGGCGCGTATAGATCTCGCCCTTGAAATCAAGCACGCCGATCATCTCGCGGCCGGTTTCCTTGTTGAAGGCCTCGACCTCCGGCATCGGCTCGGTCAGCAGATACATGTGCTCCATTGCGAGCACTGGCAGTTCGACGCCAACCATGCGGCCGATCTCGCGTGCCCAGAGGCCGCCGCAGTTCACGACGTGCTCGGCATGCACCGTGCCTTGCTCGGTGATGACGTCCCACGTGCCGTCCGGCTGCTGCGTCAGCTCCTTCACCGGATTGCGCAGCACGATCTCAGCGCCGAGCTTCTTCGCCGCCTTGGAGTAGGCGATCGTGGTGCCCGACGGATCGAGGTGGCCTTCGACCGGGTCCCACATGGCGCCGACGAAATGTTTCTCGTCCATCAGCGGGAACATCGCCTTCGCTTCTGACGGCGTGATCAGCTCCGTGTCCATGCCGAGATAGCGGCCCTTGGCGTGGGCGAGGCGCAGGAAGTCCATGCGCTCCGGGCTGTCGGCCAGCATCACGCCGCCGGTCAGATGCAGCGAGCAGGACTGGCCGGAAACCTCCTCCAGCTCCTTGTAGAGCTTGACGGTGTAGGCCTGCAGCTTGGCGACGTTCGGGTCGCCGTTCAGCGTGTGGAAACCACCGGCCGCGTGCCAGGATGAGCCGGAGGTCAGCTCCGAGCGCTCGATCAGTACGATGTCGGTCCAGCCGGCACGGGCCAGGTGGTAGAGCACCGAGCAGCCGACGACGCCGCCGCCAATCACAACCGCTTTGTAGTGGGATTTCATAGGTTACGCGTGCCCCTCAGCAAACTTGTTCTTGCATTCGAATTGGATCAGGCCGCCGCGACCGCCTCGATCTCCAGCAGCCATGTTTCGTCGAAGATGCCGGAGATGACCGTGGTCAGGCTGACCTGCCGGCCCTGCAGCACCTCGTTGCGAACCTTGCGGTAGTCGGCGATGTGTTTTCTGTCGGCCAGGAAGATGCGGACCTGCACCAGATTGTCCAGCGTCATGCCGCCGGCGCGAAGCTGCGCAATGATGTTCTTCCAGCAGAGCCGCGCCTGGTTCTCGAAATCTTCCGGCACCGCGCCACCTTCAGCTTCCGCCGGTATCTGGCCGGAGATGAAGAGCAGCCGCGACGCGCCGGTCACCTCGACGGCTTGCGAATAGCTGCCGCCAACCGGCTGCGGCGCATCGGGCGCGTTGATCGGTACGAGCTTCATCTCAGAAATCCGTCGGCGCGCCGCCTTCAGCCTTGCGCTTCTCGACGAAGGCGTTGAGCTCTTCGCGGATGGCCGGGTCCATGAAGGGTTCGTCGTAAGCGGCGAGCCGCTCTTTCCACACCTTGTTGGCCTTCTGCATCGCGGTCGGCGCGCCGGCCTCGTTCCATGTCTCGAAATTGCGCCAGTCCGACAGGATCGGCGAGTAGAACGCGTTCTTGTAGCGTGACTGGGTGTGCGGCGTGCCAAAGAAGTGTCCGCCGGGACCGACGTCGCGGATCGCGTCCACCGCCAGCGCGTCCTCCGACAGATCGAGCGGCGTCAAAAACTCCGCAACCATCTGCAACAGATCGATGTCGAGGATCGTCTTCTCATAGGAGCAGCGCAGCCCGCCTTCCAGCCAGCCGGCGCCGTGCAGGATGAAGTTCGCGCCGCCCTGGATGCATCCCCACAAAGAGAACACGCTTTCGTAGGCCGCCTGCGCGTCGACGGTGTTCGCCGCGCAGGTGTTCGACGTGCGGTAGGGGATTTTGTAGCGCCGCGCGAGCTGGCCGCCGACCAGTTGCGCCTTCATGTATTCCGGCGTCCCGAACGCGGGCGCGCCCGACTTCATGTCGACGTTCGAGGTGAAGCCGCCATAGCCGACCGGCGCGCCTTTCCGAACCATCTGCGTGAAGGCGATGCCGGCAAGTGCCTCGGCGTTCTGCTGCACCAGCGCACCGGCGATCGTCACGGGCGCCATCGCGCCCGACAGCGTGAACGGCGTGACGATGACGACCTGGCCATGCGACGACATCTGGATGATGCCTTCCATCATCGGGATATCGAGCTTCAGCGGCGAGTTCGTATTTATGATGGTGTAGACGGACGGTTCCTCGAGCAATTGCTCCTTGGAGATGCCGCGCCCGATGCGGGCGATCTCGATGCCGTCGAGGTTGCGTTCCTTGCCGAGCGAATAGATGTGGAACACCTTGTCGGTCAGCGTTGACAGATCGCGGATGCATTCGAGGTGGCGGATCGACGGATGGATGTCGACCGGCTCGACCGGATAACCGCCCGTGGTGTTCAGGATATTGTGCATCTGCGCCAGGCGCAGGAAGTTGCGATAATCCTTCTGGTTGCCGGGACGGCGTCCGCCATCGAGGTCCGAACAGTTCGGCGCCGACGCCATCTGCGAGATGACGAGGTTGTTGCCGCCGAAGCGCACATTGTGTCCCGGGTTGCGCGCATGGATGGTGAATTCCGACGGCGCGCTTGAAATCTTTTCCAGGATCAGATCGCTGTCGAAGCGGACGCGCTCGGAGCCTTCGCGCACATCCGCGCCGTGCTCCTTCATGATGCGGCGCGCTTCGTCGTGAAGCACTTCGACGCCGATCTCCTTCAGCACACGCAGCGAGGCGCGGTGGATCGATTCCAGCTCGTCGTCGGAGACCAACTTTGTCGGCGCGAACGGGATTTTTAGCTGGCGGAATGGCGGCTGCTCGAACGAGGCGGAAGCGCCGGCGCGTTTTCCCGCGCGGCCGCCGCGGCGGGAGCGGTCCGTTGCCAGCACCGGTTCTGCAGGCTGCACGGCAGCGTTCATGAAAATCCCCATGGATATCGCATCTTGGCCGGCATATTGGACCGGGGCCATTTCAGGCGGTACGGAAGCTACGACCAGTAGAGCGAGGGAAGCGACATGGCGGAAGGGGTCGGTTTTGGCGGGATTTGACGTCGCGGTTGTCGGTCTTGGCGCGATGGGGAGTGCGGCGCTGTTCAATCTGGCGCGGCGCGGGCTGAAGGTGGTTGGTATCGAGCGCTTCCAACCCGGGCACGACCGCGGCTCGTCGCATGGCGAGAGCAGGGCGATCCGGCTCGGCTATTTCGAGCATCCGTCCTACGTGCCGCTGGTGCGTGCCGCCTACGACCGCTGGGCGGAGCTGGAACGGCTGACCGGCGAGACGGTGCTGACCAAAACCGGCGTGCTGGAGATGGGCAAACCCGGCAGCATCATTGTCAATGGATCCATCGAAGCGAGCCAGCAGCACGGCATCCCGCACGAGGTTCTCGACGCCGGCGAGGTTCGGCGGCGCTTTCCGCAATTCACCTTGCCGGACGACTACGCGGCCGTCTGGCAGGCCGACGGTGGCTTCGTCCGGCCCGAATTTGCCAACCGGCTTTACCTCGACCTCGCACGGAGTGCCGGCGCGGAGGCGCGTTTCGGCGTGAAGGTGCATGCCATCGATTCACGTCCGGGGTCTGTCACTGTCGTGACCGATCACGGCCCAGTTGAAGCCCGGTCGGTGATCGTTTCGTCCGGCGCGTGGATCAGCGATCTCGTGCCGGCGCTCAAACCGAAGCTGACGATCGCCCGCCAGGTGCTCTGCTGGTTCGAACCGAAGCGCGCCGACGTCGTCGCACTCGGGCGACTGCCTGTCTTCATCGTCGATGGTCCGGACGACATCGCCTACGGCTTTCCGAACCTCGGCGCCGGCTTCAAATGCGCCTCGCACTACGACAGTGGCGTGCTCGACCATGCCGACGCTGCACGGCAGGGTGCCGGACCAGCGGACGAGAAGCGAATGCGCGACTTCCTCGATGCCTATCTGCCGGACGCTGCTGGAAAGCTGCTCGGCATGAAGACCTGCATGTACACCAAGACTCCCGACGAGGATTTCGTCATCGACCGGCTGCCGGCCGACCCGCGGATCGTCGTCTGCTCGGCCTGTTCCGGCCATGGCTACAAGTTCGCCAGCGTCATCGGCGAGGTGCTGGCGGACGTCGCGACAGCCGGCGAAACACGCCACGATATTTCGCGATTTGCGCTCAGCCGTTTCGGCTCGATTTGATCATCATGTTGAAACCACGAGGTGTATGTATACAGGCTACCGCGCAGTAATTCGCTACGTTAATCTTGCCTTTGACTGCCGTCCCGTGCATGGCAGAGGTGGTATTTCGCATTCTGGAAGCTTTGCCGATTTGAACGATTCGCAATCAACTTCCGGCGCGACTGAGCAGCCGCGCTGGCTGGCGCTGAGCGGGGTCATCGCCGCCGTCTCCGTCTTTGCGCTGGCGCAAGGGCTAAGCTATCCGCTGTTCACCTTCTTGATGCAGAAGCAGGGCCTGTCGGCCGGCTATATCGGCGCGTCTGCCGCCATGACGCCGTTCGGCTTGATCTTTTCGGCCGTCTTCATTCCCGCACTCGTCAGACAGCTCGGCGCGCGGGCGCTGGCGGTTGGCTGCGCGCTGATTGCCTCGCTCTGTTTTCTCGCGGTCGGCTATCTCCAGAACGAGATCGCCTGGTTCCCGCTGCGCTTTCTGATCGGCGTCATTATCAATCCGCTCTATGTGCTGGGCGAGGTCTGGATGCTCGCGCTTGCCCCGGCCGAACGGCGTGGGCGCATCATGGGCATCTTCAACGCGGTGACCGGCATCGGCTACGCGCTCGGGCCGTTGTCGCTCGCGCTGGTCGGAAGCGATGGCTGGCCGCCGTTTCTGATCGGCATATTCGGGTTTCTCGGCTGTGCGTTTCTGCTCGCGATCACCGCCGGCAACATTCGCGGCCTCGAAGATGACGGCTCGCCGAAAACGGGCATCTGGTCCTTCTGGGTCGTCGCGCCGGCGCTGCTGCTGGCGGTGACCGTTTCAGCCGCGACACAGCAGAGCGTCTATTCCCTGCTGCCCGTCTTCGGCGCCGGATACGGGCTGCCAGAGGCGACATTGGCGGTGCTGATCACCGCCATGTCGCTCGGCAACATCTTCCTGCAGATCCCGTTCGGCTTCGCCGCGGAGAAGTTCGGCGCGCGGCCGATGATCATCGCCTGCGCGCTTGGCAACATGATCTGCGCCATTCTGCTGCCGCTGGTGATCCTCACGCCCGCGGTCTGGCCCGTGCTCGTCGTCATGGGCGGCGTCGGCTACGGCGTCTACACGATGGCGCTGGTCGAACTCGGCAACCGCTTCCGCGGGCAGGCGCTCGTCGCAGGGAATGCCGCCTTCGCGTTGATGTGGGGCGTCGGCGGCATCGCAGGCCCGCCGGGCTCCGGCCTTGTGATGGAGGTGATCGGCGCGCCCGGCCTTCCGGTCGTCATCGCCTCGCTGTCCGGCATACTGGTGCTTTTCGCGCTCTATCGGGCGCTCACGCGCGCCGATCCCTGACGCCTCCACTGGCGCAATCGCAAAGCTGCGGGAGGTTCTTACGCCCGGCCTTGGCCCGGCTATTGCGAGGGCATGGCTGTGGCAAAGACGCAAACCGAGTGGGCAGCGATCGCCGGCGTGATCGCCACGGTGTCGGTGTTTGCAATCGCGCAAGGCCTGACCTATCCGCTGCTGAGCTTCATCCTGCAGCGGCAGGGCGTATCGCCCGTGCTGATCGGCCTCTCGGCAGCGATGACGCCGATCGGTTTCATCGTGTCCTCGCCGCTCATCCCCGGCATTGCGCGCCGTTTTGGCGCCGAACGCACGGCGCTGACCTGCGCCGCGCTTTCGGCGCTCACGCTTGCCGCGATCGGCTGGACGCAGGATGTCTGGTGGTGGTTTCCGCTGCGCTTCCTGATCGGCGTGGTGACCAACCCGCTCTATGTGCTCTCCGAAATCTGGATGATCGCGCTGACGCCGCCGGCTCGGCGCGGCCGCGTGATGGGCGTCTACACGACCATCATTTCCGCCGGCTTCGCGACCGGGCCGCTCTGCCTGCTGTTTGTCGGAACGCAAGGCTGGGCGCCGTTCCTCGTCGGCATTTCGGCGTTCGTCATCTGCGGTGCGTGCCTGGCATCGGTGCTGACGCGGCTGCCGAAGGTCGATGAAGCCGGCGGCGCGCAAGTGTCTGTGCTGGGGTTTGTGCCACTCGCCTGGCTGATGCTGCTGGCCGTCACCGTCGCCGCCGGCTTCGAGCAGGCGGTGCTGGCACTCCTGCCGGTCTACGGCACGTCGTTCGACATCGGCGAGGCCAGGATGTAGGCGCTGCTGTCGGTGATGATCGCCGGCAACATCGCATTGCAGGTTCCGCTCGGGCTGCTCGCGGAGCGGCTCGGCTCGCGCCCTATGCTGATCGTGTGCGGTGCGGCCACGGTGACCGGCTGCGTTCTCCTGCCGGTGCTTCTCCACACGCCGGTGATCTGGCCATTCATCTTCCTGTGGGGCGCGGTGTCCTACGGCATCTACACCATGGCGCTGATCGCGCTCGGCGAGCGCTTCTCCGGCTCGATGCTGGTCGCCGGCAATGCCGCATTCGCGCTGATGTGGGGTGTCGGCGGCATTGCCGTATCGCCCGCGGCGGGCGCGGCGATGGACCTGTTCGGGCCGCGCGGGCTTCCGCTGACGCTTGGCCTGCTCACCGGCGTGATCGTCCTCTTCGCGCTTCTCGGCGACTGGACGAGCAGGCGGACTTGAACGGTCGGAGCCAGATCGCCTACACTTACGCCATGTCCGCCGTTCACCCATACAGCGTAAGCCCGGCCGTGGCGGTCACACCGTCGCCGCGGACGCTGCACGCCGAACTGCTTCGGCTTTGCGCCCGCATCGGCTATTCGCCACCGCGCCTCGGTTGAATCCGCCCCGGCACGAACTGCCGGATTGATTCAACGGGAGCTTGGAAGCCCATGACATATCAGAATTATTCCCTGAAGCAGCTTCAGGCGATCGACGCTGCGCATCATCTCCACCCCTTCACCGACCACAAGGATCTGCGCGCCGCCGGCTCACGCATGATCACCCGCGCCGACGGGCCGTTCATCTATGACAGCGAGGGCAATGAGATCCTCGACGGCATGGCCGGCCTGTGGTGCGTGAACATCGGCTACGGCCGCAATGAGCTCGCCGAGGCGGCCTATGAGCAGATGAAGGAGCTGCCTTACTACAACTCCTTCTTCCGCTGCTCGACGCCGACGCCGGTGCTTCTGTCGAAGAAAATCGCCGACTTCGCACCCGCCAACGTCAACCAGGTCTTCTACGGCTCGTCCGGGTCGGAAGCCAACGACACCGCCGTGCGGCTCGTCCGTTACTACTGGCAGCTCGAAGGCAAGCCGGAGAAGAACCGCATCATCTCGCGCAACATGGCCTATCACGGCTCGACCATCGCCGGCGCGTCGCTTGGCGGCATGGCCGGGATGCACGGGCAGCTCGGCGGCGCGGTGCCGAATATCGTGCATGTCATGATGCCCTATGCCTACGAGTTGGCGCTGCCCGGCGAAAGCGACCATGATTTCGGACTGCGCGCCGCCAAGCCGATCGAGGACGCGATCCTCGAAGCCGGGGCGGACAAGGTCGCGGCCTTCATCGGCGAGCCGATCCAGGGTGCGGGCGGCGTGAAGATCCCGCCGGCGAGCTACTGGCCGGAAGTGCAGCGCATCTGCCGGAAATACGACGTTCTGCTGATGCTGGACGAGGTGATCACCGGGTATGGCCGTACCGGCCACTGGTTCGCAGCACAGGCCTATGGCCTTGAGCCGGACACCATCACGACGGCCAAGGCTTTGACCTCGGGCTACCAGCCGCTGTCGGCGCTGCTGGTGGGCGACCGCATCGCTTCGACACTGGTCGAGAAGGGCGGCGAATTCTATCACGGCTACACCTATTCCGGGCACCCGGTCGCCTGTGCGGTGGCGCTAAAGAACCTCGAGATCATCGAGAGGGAAGGGCTGGTTGAGCGCGTGCGCGACGACACCGGTCCCTATTTCGCCAACGCCTTGCGGGAGCGGATCGCGCCGCATCCACTGGTCGGCGAGGTGCGCACCTTCGGCTTCCTCGGCGCCATCGAGATCGTCAAGGACAAGGCGACGAAAGAGCGCTTCGATCCGCCGGGCTCAGCGCCGGTCGTCATTCGCGATCACTGCATCGCCAACGGCATGATGCTGCGCGCCACCGGCGATACGATGATCATGTCGCCGCCGCTCATCTGGACGCGCGACACGATTGACATGGCGTGCGAGCGCATTGTCAAAGGTCTCGACCTTGCCGAGGCGGAATTGCGCCGCAAATAGGCCGGAAGGGGCGGCGCGTGCCGCCCGCATTCGGGGAGTTCTTTTGATGGCCGGAAAGCCGATCGTGCCGTTGATCGAGTATGAGATGGCGAGCGACGAGGTCCGCGCCGTCTACGACGACATCATGGCCATCCGCAAAAGCGACTGGGTGAACAATTTCTGGAAAGTGCTGGCGCATGACCCGGCGCATCTGAGGCGCACATGGGAAGCGCTGAAAGCCGTGATGGGACCGGGCGCGCTCGACCCGATCACCAAGGAGCTGATCTACATTGCCGTTTCGGTCACCAATGGATGCGAATACTGCACTTACTCGCACACCGCATCGGCACGCGCGAAAGGCATGACCGACGCGCAGTTCATGGAATTGCTCGCGGTGACCGGCAAGGCCAATGAAACCAACCGGCTGGCGAATGCGCTTCGCCCGCCGGTCGATGTCCAGTTCGAGCCGAGAAGCTGACTTATTGCGGCGCCGATTCCTTGGCGGCGTTGAGCACGCTCATTTCCTGGTTCTCGCCGCAATAGGTCACGGTTGCGGTGACGGCTGCGCCGAGCGTGTCCGGGTCCATCGACAGTTCTTCCTCGGTGCCGGCCAAGTAGCCGGCGACCCAGATCAGCACGAACGAAATCTCGTCCTGCTGCATGCCGAGAAGCTGGGCGCAGGTGATCGTCGACATATCGACGGGCGCGGCCTTGGCTGGAATGGCGGTGAAGGCAGTGGCGGCAGCGAGGGCCGCGGCGGCGAGCAATTTCATGGTTCCCTCCGGATGCATTCGGTTGAACGCGCTGATCGCAGCGCGCTGGCGACGCACCGATACGAGAATCGCACGGTTGCTGCCTGACTATTTTTGGGAGCAATTGCCGGCTGTCGGCCTGGATTTCTGTCGCCCAAATGACAGTCTTCCATGCTTCACTGGGCTAGAAAGAGTGCGCTCGCCGCAGGAAGAGGGTGCGATGACGAAGACCTATACGCGTGACTACTGGCAGGGCGAATTCGACCGCCTGAAGCCGAGAACCGGCATCTTCATCGACGGCAGACTGCGGGATGCGGCTGACGGCGGCCGGTTCGAGCGCGTGAGGCCGATGGACGGCCAGGTCGGTTATGAGATCGCGCGCGGCACAGGCAAGGACATTGACGCCGCGGTCGCTTCAGCCAAACGCGCCTTCGACGACCGGCGCTGGCGTGACAAGCTTCCCGCCGACCGCAAGGCGGTCATGCTGCGCTGGGCGGCCCTGGTGCGCGAGCATGCCGAGGAGCTTGCGCTGCTTGAGACGCTCGATGCCGGCAAGCCGATCTCCGACACGCTGAACGTCGACACGCGCTCCTGCGCCAACACGCTGCAGTTTTATGGGGAGATGATCGACAAGCTGAACGACGAGATCATGCCGACCGGTCCGGACGACCGGGCGCTGGTGGTGAAGGAGCCGCTCGGCGTCATCGGTGCGGTCACACCGTGGAATTATCCGCTGATCATCGACGCCTGGAAGCTTGGGCCAGCGATCGCCGCTGGAAATTCCGTCGTGCTGAAGCCGTCCGAACTGACGCCGCTCGGCGCATTGCGGCTCGCCGAACTGGCCGTCGAAGCCGGCATTCCGGAGGGCGTCTTCAATGTCGTGCCGGGGTTCGGCCACGACGCTGGCGCGACGCTTGCCTCGCACAACGATGTCGCGATGCTTGCCTTCACCGGCTCGACCGCCACGGGCCGCCGGATCATGGCGGCCGCGGCCGAGTCCAACATGAAGCGCGTCGCGCTTGAACTCGGCGGCAAGTCGCCGGTGATCGTCTTCGACGATGCCGACCTGGACGCGGCCGCGAATGCGATCGCCTGGGGTATTTTCTACAACTCCGGTGAGACCTGTCACGCACCGTCGCGCATCGTCGCCGCGAAAAAGGTTCAGGACGAACTGGTTGAGCGCGTCGCCGCGGTCGTAAAGACGATGCGGCAGGACCACCCGCTCGACCCTGCGACCCAGATCGGCGCGCTGATCGAGGAGAAACATCTCGACAAGGTGATGGGTTACATTGCCAAGGGCCGTGCAGAGGGTGCGTCGCTCAGGCTCGGCGGTGGCCGAGCGCTGGAATCGACCGGCGGCTTCTATGTCGAGCCGACAATCTTTGCCGACGCAAAGAACTCCATGGCGATCGCGCGCGACGAGATTTTTGGGCCGGTCCTGACCATGATCCCCTTCGCCGAGGAATCCGAGGCAGAGCAGATCGCCGGTGACACGATCTATGGGCTGGCTGCGGCCGTGTTCACCAAAGACATGACGCGGGCGCACCGGCTGTCGCGCTCGATCCAGGCGGGCACGGTGTGGGTCAACGGCTACGACCTGTCGAACATCTCGACGCCGTTCGGCGGCTTCAAGCAGTCCGGATTCGGTCGCGACCGCTCGATCCATGCGATCGACAAGTACATGGACTACAAGACGATCTGGCAGCGTTTTCTTTAGGCCGGAAAGGCAAAAACCGCGCTCCGATCGAGAACGCGGTTCTGCCATTCAACGCATGGCCTTCGAAACGAACACCCGAAGGGTACAAGCTCCGGTACGCGAGACCTGATCCGGAGCGTCGGGCGGATGCGCATGACCGCCGTGCCTCTCTTCTAAACCGGACATCGTTACTGCCCGGTTATCGAGAGTTTAAGCAAAGATAAATCGGAGCCGAATTTTGGTTGCCGCGCGGCGACGCAACGGCAGGTGGTCCTGCCGTCCGGTTCAGCCTACCCGGCGACGTCACCACGCAGGAAACGGATGATGCCGGAGAAGTCCGTGCCGCCGTTGCCCTGCGCGTTGTAGAGCGCGTAGAGCTGCGTTGCCTCGGCGCCCAGCGGCGTGACCGCGCCGGCTGCCTGGGCGGCTTCCTGCGAAAGTTTCAGGTCCTTCAGCATGAGCGCTGCGGCAAATCCCGGCGCATAATCGCGGTTTGCCGGCGAGTTTGGCACCGGACCGGGCACCGGGCAGTAGGAGGTGAGCGACCAGCACTGGCCTGATGAGGTGGACGCCACGTCGAACAGCGCCTGGTGCGACAGGCCGAGCTTTTCGGCCAGCACGAAGGCTTCGCCGACGCCGATCATCGAGATGCCGAGGATCATGTTGTTGCAGATTTTGGCTGCCTGGCCCGCACCGGCGTCGCCGCAGTGCACGATCCGGCCGGCCATCGGCTTCAGGATCGGCTCGGCCTTCGCGAAGGCTTCCTTGGCGCCGCCGGCCATGAAGGTGAGGGTGCCGGCGGTGGCTCCGCCTGTTCCGCCCGAAACCGGCGCGTCGACGGAGAGCAGCCCGTGCTTTCCGGCAATTGCGTGCGCATGCCGAGCCGATTCAACGTCGATCGTTGAGGAGTCGATCAGCAGCGCGTCTTTTTTCGCCTTCGGCGCGATGTCCTCATAGACGGACAGGACGTGCTTGCTGGCGGGCAACATGGTGATGACAATGTCAGCGTCCTTCACCGCCGCCGGCGCGTTCGCCATCACGGTCACGCCATTGTCCTTCGCGATAGTGAGGTTCTCCGGCATGAGGTCGAAGCCATGAACCGTATGCCCCGCCTTGACCAGATTGGCGGCCATCGGGTTTCCCATATTGCCGAGGCCGATGAAGGCGATGGTGGTCATGATGGTGCTCCGGGATTGATGTTCAGCGGCTGATCAGGTGTCTGGCGATAATGACGCGCATGATCTCGTTCGTGCCTTCGAGGATCTGATGGACCCGCAAATCACGGACCAGTTTTTCGACGCCGTAATCGTGCAGATAGCCATAGCCGCCAAAGATCTGCAGCGCGTCGTTGGCGATTTCGGAACCCGTATCGGTGACAAAGCGCTTCGCCATCGCCGACCATTTGGATGCATCGGGCGTTTTCGCATCGAGTTTCGCGGCCGCGGCATAGAGCAACACACGCGACGCCTGCAGGCTGGTCTCCATGTCAGCCAGCTTGAACTGCAGCGCCTGGAACTGGTCGATCGTCCTGCCGAATGCCTTTCGTTCGCCGGCATAGGCAAGCGCCTTGTCGAAAGCCGATTGCGCACCGCCGAGCGAGCAGGCGGCGATGTTCAGCCGGCCGCCATCAAGCCCCGCCATGGCGATGCGGAAACCTGCGCCTTCGCCGGTCAGCAGGTTTTCCGCCGGCACCTTGCAGTCCTCGAAGATGACCTGACGGGTGGACTGCATGTGCCAGCCCATCTTGTTCTCGACCGCGCCGAAGGAAAGGCCCGGCGCGTCCTTCGGGATGACCAGCGTGGAAATGCCCTTTGGCCCGTCCTCGCCGGTGCGCACCATGGCGACGTAGATATCGCTGTCCCCGGCACCGGAAATGAATTGTTTCGCCCCGTTCAGCACATAGTCGCTGCCATTGCCGCCGCTGCGGGTGGCGCGTGTCTTCAGCGCGGCGGCGTCCGAGCCGGAATTCGGTTCGGTCAGACAGTAGCTTGCCAGCCACTCCATCGAGGTCAGTTGCGGCAGGAATTTCTGGCGCTGCTCGGCATTGCCGAATGTGTCGATCATCCACGACGCCATGTTGTGGATCGAGATGAAGGACGAGAAGGCCGGGCAGGCCTTCGACAGCGCCTCGAACACCAGCACGGCATCCAGCCGGCTCAAGCCCGAGCCGCCGACATCGTCCTTCACATAGATGCCGCCGAAGCCGAGCGGGCCGGTTTCGCGGATGACGTCCGAGGGGAAATGCCGGTTCTTGTCCCATTCGAGCGCGAAGGGCGCCACGCGCTCCGCCGCGAACGCGTCCGCCATCTCCTTGATGGCGCGCTGATCCTCGTTGAGCTCGAACTGGCTGGAAGCGACTGCTGCGTCCACGGGCGGCCTCCCAACCGGCATTTCGCAAGACAGGCGGAAACTGTAGACCAAAGCAGGCGATGCGCAACCGAAGCGACGCGCAGCCGCTGTGCAGAATTTATAGGGCAAAGCCAGTCATGCGTGCCAAAATCGAAGAATTGCTCGGGCTGTTTCGGGGCTTTCTCGGCGGATTTCCCGATGAGCCCGTCGCCGGTTCTCGGGCGCTCGCTGCGACGGCTGGCGAAAGGCGAGAGCTCGAACCGAACAGCCTTTCCTGCCTGCGTCACCTCGATCGTGCGGTTGAGATCGCTCCCGAGCCGGCCCGGCCGCTCGCGATGTGGCTCGCCGCCAACCGCGACTCCCTCCGTTGGGGGCAGACCTATACCGGTGCGGATTTCGGGAGGGACTTCATCGACAATTATGGCTGGGTCGAACTGATCGGCACGCGCGGGCATTTCGCCAGCGACGAGCTTGCCGCCGGGTTCCTCATCTTGGGACCGGGCATTCTCTATCCGGACCATCACCACGTCGCGGAGGAGGTCTACATCCCGCTGACCGGTGGTACGGACTGGCGGAAAGGCGAAGGCGCCTTCACACGGCGCGAGGCGTGTGAAGTGATCCACCATCCCTCGAACATCAACCACGCGATGCGCACAAGCGCCGAGCCATTGCTCGCGCTTTATCTCTGGCGCGGCGGTCCGCTGGCGCAGAAATCGGTGATCGGCCGCTGATGAGCCGGATGATCTTGTCCGAAAAGTTGCAGACTTTTCGGGATCATGCTCAGCCCGCCGGTTCGTGCGCCTTCGGCCAATAGGTGCCGAACGCCCAGACGTTCCCTTCGGGATCGCGGCAGTTGAATTCGCGGCTGCCATAGTCCCGGTCCGTCGGCTCTTCGAGGATTTCCGCGCCGGCTGCCTTCACGCGGTTGAACAGCGTGTCAACATTCTCGACCGCGACGTAGGTACCCTTGCCGCCATTGTCTCCAGGTCCACCAACCATGCGGCCATAGGCGTCGTCGCGGACGCTGCCGACCATGATCATCGACGAGCCGAGCGTCAGTTGCGCGTGGCCGACCGTGCCGTCCTCGTTCATGTACTTGGCGTGGACGGAAAAGCCGAACGCCGCGGCCAGCCAGTCGATAATCTTTTCCGCGTCGCGGTAGCGGAAGCTCGGATAGATGCGCGGCGGCTCCACCATCGTCATGCGCTGGATCATCATATCCATTCTCCTTCTTTCCGCCGGAGGATCGCAAAGTGAAAACGTCCGGTCTTGGAGAAATGTCACCCCGCAGCTTGCGCGTCAGGCTGCGCGGGCCATGAACTCGGTTGGCGTCGCGCCGGCAAGCGCCTGGAATTCACCGGCCAGATGCGGCTGGTCGGCAAAACCGCAGGCGGCCGCGATGTCTGCCCAGCCGGCTTCGGTTCCAGCACGTGACAGCGCGATCGCCCGTTCCAGCCGGACAATCCGCGCGACCGTCTTGGGTGTCAGTCCGACCTCGTCGGCGAATTTTTCGGCAAGGTGTTTGCGGCTCCACGCGACCTCCGCCGCGACGCGCGAAATCAGCGCCCGGCCGCCGCTGGCGACGATGTGCCGGTAAGCTTGAGCAACCTGGGCCGACGGAGCAGGTGCTTGCAGCAGCCGCGCCGCAATGAAGCTCTCGACCAATCGGAAACGGGCTTCCCAGTCGGGCATGTCGCCCAGCCTATCGCGCAGCGACAGGAACGCTGGGCCGAGCAAGACCTCCGGCTCGACCAGCCGGCGCGCGATCTCCGACATAGGCACGCCGAAGAAGCGCCGCGCGCCGAGCGGTGTAAAATTCACCTGCAGGCACCAGGCGTCGCCGCCGGATTCGATCGTCACCGGTCCGGCCCAGAGCCCTGCGGCAAAGGAGCGCCAGGGAATGACCGCCCCGCTGCCGATGCCGATCCCGAACGGTCCTGCAAAGCTGATCACCAGCGGCACGACCAGCGATGCCGGCTCCCACTGACGGAAATTTCCGCGTTCCATTTCGCGATAGCCCGCGATGTCGGTCACGATGCCGGCTAGCGCCGCGACTGGCGCACGCCGCATCATCTCGAACGCGCTCGGCGGCGCCGGACGCGGTTCAGAATTTTGTGATCCGTCCTGCGCTTGACCTTCCACTTGCTGGAACCCGTAGCCGTTTCCCGATGTCGCAGCGCTGTTCGCTGCGGTGCAGATTACCAGAAGAAGGAAAAGAGGCCATGACCTATCGAATAACGGCAGTTGCCACCCTTGCCGCCGCCACGATCACGGCCGCCGCGACGTTCGCATTCGCGCAGCTGTCGGATGGTTCGAAAGCCTTGCAGGCGGCCAATTCGAACATGCACAGCGCCATGGCGATCGAAATGACCGGCGATGTCGATGTCGACTTCATGCGCTCCATGATTCCGCACCATGAGGGCGCGGTCGATATGGCCAGGATTGCGCTGCAATACGGCAAGGATCCGGAAGTCCGCAAGCTCGCCGAGGCGGTCGTCGCGGCGCAGGAAAGCGAGATCAGCTTCATGAACGAATGGCTGAAGAAGAAGGGTGTGGCCGCCCCTGACCACAGTCAGCATTGAGTGTTCGCGCTAGCAGGCGCGCCTGATCAGTTCGCGCCGGCGGAGCCGCTCACTCTCTTCCAGAGCAGATAGAGCCCGAAGACGACCGCCAGCACGATCAGGTTGGAGACGAGGCCGACCAGGATCGCCATGGTCCGGTCCGCCTCTGCCGCGCCCATCGTCATCGGAATCATCACGGCGACGAAGACGACACCCAGGCCAAGCGGGATGAGCCGCCCGGTCTGCGAGACGGTCTGCAAGGTCGTGAACGACAGCGCGATGATCAGGCCGATACGAAACGGGTCGGTGAGTTGCGCGACAAGCAGGTCGAGAATGCTCATCGCCTGCAATAGCCGGCTTACGGCTCCAGGAAAACAGAAAAGCCGGGTTGCCCCGGCTTTTCGCTTGTTTTTCGCGGCCCGGGATCAGACCGAATAGTACATGTCGAACTCGACCGGGTGCGGGGTCATTTCGAAGCGCATGACCTCGGCCATCTTCAGTTCGATATAGGCGTCGATCTGGTCGTCGTCGAAGACGCCGCCGGCCTTCAGGAAGCCGCGGTCCTTGTCGAGGTTCATCAGCGCTTCGCGCAGCGAGCCGCAGACGGTCGGGATCTTCTTCAGCTCTTTCGGCGGCAGGTCGTACAGATCCTTGTCCATCGGCTGGCCGGGGTGGATCTTGTTCTTGATGCCGTCGATGCCGGCCATCAGCATTGCCGCGAAGCCGAGATAGGGGTTCGCGCCCGGATCGGGGAAACGAACCTCGACGCGCTTCGACTTCGGCGATGAGCCGAAGGGAATACGGCACGAGGCCGAGCGGTTGCGCGCCGAATAGGCGAGCAGCACGGGCGCTTCGTAGCCCGGCACCAGCCGCTTGTACGAGTTGGTCAGCGGGTTGGTGAAGGCGTTGATCGCCTTGGCGTGCTTGATGATGCCGCCGATGTAGAACAGGCAGTTCTCGGAGAGGCCTGCATATTCATTGCCGGCGAAGGTCGGCTTGCCGCCCTTCCAGATCGACTGGTGGACGTGCATGCCCGAGCCGTTATCGCCATAGATCGGCTTCGGCATGAAGGTGGCCGTCTTGCCGTAGGCATTGGCGACCTGGTGCACGACGTACTTGTAGATCTGCATCTTGTCAGCGTTGCGGACCAGCGTGTCGAACTTGATGCCGAGCTCGTGCTGGGCGGCCGCCACTTCGTGGTGGTGCTTCTCGACCCGCACGCCCATCTCGGTGAGCACGGTCAGCATCTCGGAGCGCATGTCCTGCAGCGAGTCGATCGGCGGCACCGGGAAGTAACCGCCCTTGACGCGCGGCCGATGGCCGAGGTTGCCCGTCTCGTAATCGGTGTCGTCGTTGGACGGCAGTTCCGAGGAGTCGAGCTTGAAGCCGGTGTTATACGGGTCAGCCTTATACTTCACGTCGTCGAACACGAAGAACTCGGCTTCCGGGCCGACATAGATGGTGTCGCCGATGCCCTCCGACTTCATGTAGGCCTCGGCCTTCTTGGCCGTACCGCGCGGGTCGCGGTTATAGGGCTCGCCCGAAACCGGATCGAGGATGTCGCACATGACGACCATCGTCGACTGGGCGAAGAACGGGTCCATGTGGGCCGTCTCGGAGTCGGGCATCAGCACCATGTCGCTTTCGTTGATCGCCTTCCAGCCAGCGATCGAGGAACCGTCGAACATGACGCCATCGGCGAACATGTCCTCGTCCACCTCGACGACATCCATCGTCACGTGCTGCATCTTGCCCTTGGGGTCGGTGAAGCGCAGGTCAACGAATTTCACGTCGTTGTCCTTGATCTGCTTCATGATGTCTTTGGCTGTCGTCATATCCTGTTTCCCTGTGTGATGACGTTAGACTGAAAATATCTTGGTGCGGCTCGCTCAGATGGCGTCGATGCCGGTTTCGCCGGTGCGGATGCGCACGACTTCCTCGATGTTGGAGACGAAGATCTTGCCGTCGCCGATGCGGCCGGTCTGGGCGGCCTTGCGGATAGCGTCAATCGCCGCTTCGACAGCGTCGTCGCCAAGGACGACCTCGATCTTCACCTTGGGCAGGAAGTCCACGACGTATTCGGCGCCGCGATAGAGCTCGGTGTGGCCCTTCTGCCGGCCGAAGCCCTTTGCCTCGGTCACGGTAATGCCCTGGAGTCCGACCTCCTGGAGCGCCTCTTTCACCTCGTCGAGTTTGAAAGGCTTGATGATCGCCTCGATCTTTTTCATGCGTTTTTGGCCTCCGCTGGCGGAAATTTCATTCGAATCGACCCGCTCGCGCCTGTTTCAAGCAGGAAGCGTGCCAGTTTTTGCGAATTTTGGTCGGCAGGCGCGTTTTGCACGAGAACGCGGGCCGGTCGGCAATTTCGCGCCAAACGCTCCTCCGGACACTGCCTTCGACTGATGGAGACGCGATAACAGGCAGCGAGGGGCGCTGAAGAATTGAGCGCGTTGCACAAAAACTAAGCAAACGCGTTCGCCCGTCAACTGCACGATGCCTTTACTTCGCCTTTCCTGCGGTCACTATGACCTGCGATCTGGAGGGGCGATGAGCTTCGAACTGCTGGCACCGGCCGAAATGGGCGAGGCAGATCGGCTGGCCATCGAGGCTGGACCGCTCGATGGCTATGGGCTGATGTGCCGGGCAGGGGCCGCGGTCGCGGCGGAAATCCTGCGGCGATACCCCGCCGCGCCCCGCATCCACGTGCTCTGCGGTCCTGGCAACAATGGCGGCGACGGCTATGTCGTGGCGCGGCTTCTCAGGCAGACCGGTGTGGATGTCGCCGTCTGGGCGCTGGGCAATCCTCGCGATGGAAGCGATGCGGCGCGCGCCGCGAAGGACTGCCAGATCGCACCGGGCAAACTCTCCGTGCTTTCATTGCTGGGCGACGAGCTGATCGTCGACGCGCTCTTCGGCGCTGGGCTCTCCAAGCCGCTCGACGGCGACGCCGCGAAAGCGATCGCAAAGGTCAGCGACGCCGGCTGTAAAGTTGTCGCCATCGATCTGCCGAGCGGCGTGTCGGGTGACAGCGGCGCGGTGCTTGGTTCGGCGTTCCGCGCCGACCTGACGGTGACGTTCTTCCGCAAGAAGCCGGGACATCTGCTTCACGCTGGTCGCGCGCGTTGCGGAGAGACGATCGTCGCCGACATCGGCATATCCAGCCGCGTGCTCGACACGATACGGCCTGCGACGTTCGAGAACGGGCCGGCGCTCTGGTCGCAGGTTTTCCCATCGCCGTCGGGCGAGGCGCATAAATATTCGCGCGGGCATGTCGGGGTGTTTTCCGGCGGACCGTCGTCGACGGGCGCGGCGCGGCTCTCCGCGATGGCGGCGCAGCGGGCAGGGGCGGGCGCGGTCACTGTGCTGTCTGAGCCCGCTTCGGTCGCCGTGAATGCCGCGCATCTCACCTCGATCATCCTGCGCAATGTCGAAGGCCTCGATGAGGTCAGGGCGTTCCTCGAGGAGCGGAAACCTGGCGCGTTGGTCTTCGGTCCCGGTCTCGGGACGCGGCCGAAGGTTGCCGACTTCGCGCTCGAGCTGCTCGACGCGGCGCGCGGACGGGTCGGGACGATCGTGTTCGACGCGGACGCACTGACCGTGTTTGCCAGCTGCCGCGACGAGCTCGCCAAAGCTGCCCGACAGCCGGACGCACCGAAGATCGTGCTGACGCCGCACGAAGGCGAGTTCAAACGCCTGTTCCCCGACATTGCGGCCGATGCCGGGCTGTCCAAACTTTCGGGGGCGCGGCAAGCGGCGGAACTGATCGGCGGCGTGGTTATCTACAAGGGGCCGGATACCGTGATCGCCGCGCCTGACGGCCGCGCTGCGATCAATTCGAACGGCGTGCCGTGGCTGGCGACGGCCGGCTCCGGCGATGTGCTGGCCGGTATCGTGGCGGGCCTCGCGGCGCAAGGCATGCCGGTGTTCGAGGCGGCCGCGGCCGGCGTCTGGATTCATGCCGAAGCCGCTGGCCGGTTCGGTCCTGGCCTGATCGCCGAAGATCTGCCCGCTGCTACAATTCCGGTCGTTCGCGACATTCTCGCGAAACAGAGCGCGCTTAGGAGCGGCGCATGAAGTTTGTCCTAAAGTCGCTGCTCGGCTGTTTCACCGCCCTCATCGCAGCACCGGCTTTTGCCGAGTCGGTCCTCTATGTGGAGGACCGGGCGTTGCTCGCCCAGCTTGAAGAGAAGGGTTACGGCTTCGAAGGGCTGTTCGGCTATGATCGCGGCGATCTTGACCACCTGTACGCGACCGCGCCGGCCTACAGGACGATCGTCGATACGATCTCGGCGGACGTCGCCGAGTTGCGTGCCGAGATTGAGGCCGCCGGCCGCCCGCTCGCCGAGTTCACCAAGAATGAAACCGGCCGTGTGATGGACATGCAGTGGCTGTCCTCCTCCGCATCTACGATGCGGCTGGTCGGCGTCGTCAACCGGCTCGACCGCCGCGACTTCCACGATTTGCGCCGCGAGCAGGGCTGCGGCGAGGTCCGCTTCATCTATCGGCTCGGCTACGCCTTCCAGAAGGACGGCAAGGGCAAGGTGCTGTCGTCGCGCATGCCGTTCAACTTCAACGCCGTCTACGATGTGCTGCCGGATGCCGATGGTGGTTGCACGGGCGTCGCGATGCGCTGGTCGCCGGCGATCGACGAAGCGCTCGATGCCGGCTGGCTCGCCGGCGGGCCGCTCGATCCGTCGGAGCTAAAATTCCGCCAGCTTGAGCTGAACGCGCAGATGGTGCGCTTCCCCTCCGGGCAGGAGCCACAATTCGGCGGCCAGGCGGTCTATCTGATGCGCATCTTCGGTATCGATGGCGAGAGCGCGACCGAACTGCCGCTGGAGAACACGCCGGACGCTGCGCGTCTCGCAGAAGATGCTGTGCTAAAGGCAGAGCTTGTATCGTATCTCCGCGACAACACGGCGGCGGTCGACACAGGCGTCTACATGCTGCCGGACAAGTTCCTCGCCAAGAAGATCGTCTCTTACTCGACCTTCGGCAGCGCGCGGCCGGTCAACCACCCATTCTCATCGCTGTTCAAACCGGCGGACTTTGCCGGCCTCGATCTCGCTGGGGGCACGCTCGTCAAATCGCCAGAGGCGCTGATCGCCCGGCTGGACAACGGCACCTGCCAGGGCTGTCATCAATCCGGCTCGACGGCGGGCTTCCATGTCATCGGCCTCGACGCCGAGGGCGAGACGTCACCGCTCAACCGCATCCTCGTCGGCATCTCGCCACACTTGATCGCCGAGCTGCCGCGCCGCGAGGCCTATGTCGACGCGGTCGCCGAGGAGCGCGAGCCGAACCGTTTTCGCCCGCTGTCCTTCGCGCCACCTGCGGGATGGGATGAGGATGGCGCGCCTGCTTATGCTGAGGCCGATGCCGGGCAGCAATGCGTACTCCCCAAAGACCAGGCGCTGATGGGCGGTACGTGGGGCTGCGGCGGAGGGACGGTCTGCACCGCGCTCGCGGAAACCGAGGGCACGAACCTCAAGCTCGCGCAGTGCCTGATGCCTGCCGACAGCACCGAGATGTTCTCCGGCCATCCATGCCTTGCCGGCGACGTCGTGGCAAATGCGGCCGAGCCGTTCAACGACGCCTATACGACTGCGCAGTTCACCGCTTTCGCAGCGAAAGCCTCGCCGCGCAGCTATACTTGCCGGCCGCCGCGCATCGGCGTGCCGGGCGGCATGGCCTACCGCCAGTGCGACGAGAAGGACCGTGCGTTCGCAAAATTCAAAGACGGTGGGGAGATGCCGCGCGAGGTGTGCGGGCTGACAGGCGGCAAAAAATTCGACATCTGCGTGTCGAGCGGTAATGTCGATCAGTGCCTTGCCGGCGCCGTGCAGCGGGGCAACCGCGCCGCCTGTTCGCTCGATCATCCCTGCCGCGACGACTATATCTGCCAGGCGTTCCCGGACGACACGCCGAACGCGAAGACCCTGAAAGGCCAAGTGGGCTTCTGCTCACCGACCTACTTCATGTTCCAGATGCGCATCGACAACCACACGACCCCGTGGGAGAGCGAAGCCGACCGGTCGTTCGATGACGAGCCGATCTATCGCTCGGTCGAGGTGGACGGCGATCCCGACGAACTCTGGTGAGGGTCACGGCCCTTCGCGGCGGTCGATCGCGAAGGACACGCGCTCGCGCAATAGTCCGGCCATATCGGAACTCAGATGCAGGCGCACCTTACCGCCGCGCACATCGGTCAAGATCATGGCGACGCTATCGGTCTTGTCGTCATCCGCAAGCTCGATGCCGACGACCCGGAAATCGTGAATTTCGTTTGCCATCGGAGCGCTCCTCTGTCGTTCAGGGAGAACGGCGCGCCTGCGATTTTGTTCAGCGCCGCTAAACAATCCGCTCCATGAATGCCTTGGCCGCATGCGGAGCGCGGATTTTGCCCTCGTGGATGAAGTAGACGAACACGTCGCGCGGCTTCTTGTCCGGCTTCGCCTTTGTGTCAGCGAGCGGCAGATCATCCGGCTGGCCGCCTGAAGCCCAGAGTTTGGCGCGCTCGGCCCAGCGGTCGAGGTCCTTCGGCTTGTAGGCGGTCGGTATGTCGTCCTCGCCCTTCTGCAGCCGCGCGTAGACGACGTCGCCCGTCACGTCGGCGAATTCAGGGTAGTCGTGATGGTGCGCGTAGCAGATCGCAGCATTATGCTTCTTCGCCAGTGCCACGAACTCCGGCACCGCGAAGGATTTGTTGCGCACCTCCAGCACGTGCTGAAGTTTCAGGCCGGCATGTTTCTCCGGCAGGAGCTTCAGGAAGGCCTCGAAATCTTCCGGCTCGAACTTTTTCCCCGGCGCGAACTGCCAGATCAGCGGCCCGAGCTTTGGCCCGAGTTCCTCAAGGCCTTGGCCAAAAAACTTCTTCAGCGACTCGCCAGCCTCGGCCAGCACTTTTCGGTTGGTGACGAACCGGTTGCCCTTGATCGAGAAGACGAAATCGTCCGGCGTCTCGGCGTTCCACTTGGCATAGGTCGCGGGCGTGAAGCCGGAATAATAGGTGCCGTTGACCTCGATGGTCGGCACTTGGCGCGACGCGAATTCGAGCTGCTTCTTCTTGGACAGTTTGTCGGGATAGAACGTGCCTTCCCAGGGCTCAAAGGTCCAGCCGCCCATGCCTGCGCGGATCGTTCCGGAAGTCGCCATGCCTGTTCATTCCCGTGAGATGTGACGACAAGCTTGGCCAGCATGCGGAGCTTTGTCCACCCGAAACCCAATCCATGCTGACAGAAGGTTTTTTGCGATGCACAGCAAAGCGGTCCACGGCGTTCGGCTTGGACTGCTGATGATGGCCCGACGTAATGACTATGATCAGACTGTGAACCGGCGTGGTAGGCCGTCAATACATGACCGTGTTTAGCGTGACCTCGACCGGCGCGCCGGCGTCGAGCTGAGCGCTGCCGCGTGCGAGCAGGTGCCCGTCCGGGCGCTCCAGGCGTACGATGATTTGCCGTGTCGGCGAAGCTGTCAGGCTGGCGGGCGAGGGCAGGGAAAAGGCGATCGCTTTTGAAATGCCATCGCTTTGCATCTGCGTTTTCGCGGCGTCGAGCTGGGTCTTGTCCTCAAGGCCACGGTCCTCGAGATGGATCTCGAGGCGGCCTTCGGGAATCGCTTTGCCGCTTTCGAAGGTGACGGTGCCGCTGATCTCCTTCGGCTGCGCAGCGGCGGCGCCGGTGGCGGCGGCGACGGCCGCCGCTCCGGCAGCCGCCAAGACTGTGCGGCGGTCGGTCGGACGCATCAAAAATTCTCCCATAAGCGATTGCCCTGTGTCAGTAAGGGGAGGGAGCGCTGAAGCTGAAGCGCCCCCTCCCACGAATGTCAGATGACCGTGAAGTCGGCTGCAGAGAGATTCAGGTTTACGCTGAGTTTCGCAAACTGAATCGCCGCAATCGCTCCGCTGCCGTCTTCATCATAGAACAGCGCGCCGCTGTTGGTGTCGTAGATGATGCGGTCGCTCGCATCATGCGCAACGCCCGCGGTGCTTTTGTGGAATGCGCCAAGTGCAAGCGCGCCGTTGGCGCCGACCTTCGTAAAGATCAGATTGTCCAACAGGATCGTGTCGGCCGCGACATTAAAGTCCCTGATCCAGTCGATGTTGTTGCTCCCAAGTGCCGTCGAGAAGCGGAAGGAGTCCTGGCCGGCGCCGCCGGTCAGTTGGTCCGACGCCAGCCCGCCATCCAGCAGGTCGTTGCCATTGCCGCCACTGAGCGTGTCGGCGTCGGCAAAGCCCGGCTGAGCTGGCGCCGGCGGAAACTCGACCGATACGTTGAGCTCATAGGTCGAGCCATCCGGCACGGATTCCTCCCAGCCATCCCCGGGCACATCCGGCGACCAGCGGCCTTCCAGGATGTAGTAGGTGCCGCTTTCCGGAACGACGAAGACGGTGCTGGAATCGCGGTTGCTGTTGGAGCCGGGGTCGCCACCGCCATCGTCGTTTTGGGCGACGATGTTGCCATCGGCGTCCAGCAACCGGACCCAGCTGTCATGGACGTTCGGATCGGCAATGTGATCGATGTCGATGGTGATGACCGTGCCGGCGGCCAGGTTGATCTTGTAATAGCCGCCCTGGCCGTTTCCGGTGGCGTTGACGGTGGTGTGAAGGACAGTCGTCGAATCGAAGATGTCCGGGTCGGCGGCCAGCGAGAAGTTGTTCGAGATGTCGTGGGCGGTGGCGATCGAATTGTTCGTCGCATCGGGCGCCAGCGTGGTGTAGCCGGTGCCCATGCCCGGACGTGGCGGCGCATCGCCCTGATAGGCGAAGTCGCCGAGCAGGGTGTCATCGCCGCCACCGCCCGCGATGTTATCCTTGCCGCCCTGGCCAGTCAGCACGTTGGCAGCAGCGTTGCCGGTCAGTTTGTCGTTGAAGCCGGACCCGGCGAGGTTTTCGATCGAGATGTATTTATCGCCGGCTGATCCGTTGCCGACGAGGGTCAGGGTCACCCCGCGGGCCGCGTCGGCATAGTCGGCCGTGTCGCTGCCGGCGCCGCCGTCCAGTACGTCACTGCCCTTGCCGCCGGTCAGCGTGTCGTCACCCGCGCCACCGGAGAGTTTGTTGGCGACGTCCGTGCCGATCAAATGGTCATCATGAGATGAACCGACGACATTCTCGAAGCCTTTCAGGATATCGTGGCGGATCACGGTGCCGCGCCCGACGATCTGCGCCGGGCCGTCGGCGTCGCCGCCGCTGGCCGTGTCATTGGCGAGATCGACCGTCACACCGGCGTTGCTGCCTGCGTAGACGACCGTATCGATGCCGGCGCCGCCGTCCAGATAGTCCTGGCCGGAGCCGCCGATGATCGTGTCGTTGCCGCCTTCACCATAGATGATGTCGCCGTCATTGCCGCCATCGAGGACATCATTGCCGCCGCCGCCATTAAAGTAGTCGCCGCCGCCCTGGCCCCAGAAATGATTGGCGGCGTTGGTGCCGATGAAACGGTCGATGCGGTCGTCCGAGCCGATCAGGTTTTCGATGCTGAAGAAGGTGTCACCCGAAGCGGTGCCGCCGCTGGCGACATTGGTCATCAGGTTGACGAGCAGCTGGAAGGGGCTCTCCCGGCTGTAGTCGACCGTGTCGTTGCCGGCGCCGCCGCGGAAGATATCGATACCGTCCTGGCCGGAAAGCGTATCGTCGCCGGCGCCGCCGTCGAGGATATCGTTGCCCTGGCCGCCGAGGATGGTGTCGTTGCCATTGCCGCCATAGAGCGTGTCGTTACCGTCGTCGCTCTCGGTCTGGTCCTCGAGGTCCTCGACGTCGATGGTGTTGTTGATGTCGCGGCTGGCAAGCGAGTCGCGGCCGCCGATGATCAGGTCGTCACCGCCCTGACCGAAGATCGTGTCGTCGCCGGCGCCGCCGTCGAGCGTGTTGTCCTGGTTGTCGCCGAAGATGATCGAGGTCATCGTGTCATCGCCGACGCTGGGCGGTGTATCCTCACCGCCGGTTGGGGGTGGAGGCGTCGAGCCGTCGGCGTAGACGATGTTCTCGACATTGGCGATGTAGCGTATCCGCAGATCGCGGGACAGAAGAATGACGGTGTCGTTGCCGCCGTTCGCTTCCTCTCGCACGACGTCGTCCATGGAATCAACGAAATAGATATCGTCGCCGCCATTGCCGGCCATCTTGTCGTCGCCGGCGCGACCATCCAGCGTGTTGGCGCCGTCATTGCCGATCAGGACATCGTCGAAGCGGCTGCCGATGCCGTTCTCGATGTAATAGTCCGTGCTGTCGGCATTGTGGCCGGCAAAGATCGAGACATTGTTCGAGTGACCGTTGACGCTGGAGAACTGGCCGGCGCGCAGGTCAAGGATGGTGCCGGCGGTCGAGCCGGAGAAGTCGAGCGTGTCGGTTCCGCCGGTGTCATGGATGACGAAACCGATGTCGTGCTGCATGCCCGAGGAAGTGAGCTTGTAGCCGCCCGCAGCGGCGCCGAAACCGTAGACGTCGTCGCCGGTGTTCAGGTCGATGTGCTGATAGGTGCGCACGCCGTTCGCATCGACGGTCGAGAAGAAGCGGCGGATGACGGCTTCAACATCGGCCATCATCGGCGTCGATGCCGACCAGCGCGTCGGTTCGCCGACATCGATCCCGTCGAAATAGGACATGACGCTGTATTGCTGGCGGTCATAGGTCCAGGTCGCGTTGTTCAGATAGTTGATCTGCACGCCGCCGGGACCGCTGTAATTGTAGAGGCCGGGATGGTTGAGGCCGAACTCGTGGCCGAATTCGTGGATGAAGGAATCGAACACATAGCCGCCGATATCCGTCAGGTTAGGCTCGGTGTCGTGAAAACGCTGGCCGATCGAGACATAACGATTGGCCGAATAGGCGCTCCCGTCGTCCTGCTCGCCGAGTTCGGGGCTGACGACTTCCATCCAGTCGGTCGCGGGATTGTACGGCGCGTCGTCGACGACCTCGAACTGCAGGGGCGTGACGGAGGCCCACATCTCCAGGGCGCCGATCGCGGCGGCCTTGTAATCAGGATGGTTGTTCAGCTCGTGAAGGTTGATCCGCAATACGCCCTGAGCGATTGCCGGCGTCAGACTGCGGCCCAACGCGCCGAGATAATCAAGAAAGCCTTCGTAGTCTTCGCTCTTGCCGTAGGGATTATCCGGCGTCTGGTCGTTGACCCACCATTGGTCGTTGTTCGGCATGACAGGGTTCCTCTCTGGACACCGTGCGCAGCTCTCGCTTATGCCGCATTGAAGCTGCTCCGTTGCACAGTGTGTGGCCTCATCAGCCCCGTCACCCTGACCGAATAATGGTCCCGGAATCCGACTTGTCCACCCCGAAAAGACCGGCGCGCGGTTACTCTGCGTAACTTCGCAAATGAGGTCTCGACACGGTCGGGATGCGCCCTATGTGAAACTGGTTTTGTGCCGTGAATTTTGGGCGCCCGCAGCATGCGCGCGCGAAAGCCCTCCACGGTTTGGCCGGGAGCTGGCGTGATCTTCGATGAAGCCGCGCGAAAACGGTCAGGACGTGTCGGGCCGTTCGAGCGACAGCCGCGCGAAGTGCTGGAGGTCGGCCAGCACATCGTGGACCTCATGCTTCGGTTTCTTCAAACTGCCAGGCGCTCGGCCGGGTTTGAGCGGCGAGGAGCGCCGGATGCGGCCGGCGTCGCGAAGTTCTTTGTTTTGCGCGCCTGCGGCGTCGCGGCGGATCTTCCAGCGGGCGAAACGCTGAGCGTAAACGGGCAGATTGTCGAGTACGTCGCCGACCGCCTGAAGCCGAAAGCCGAGACGTGTCGCGTCGAGCGGCTCGTAATACTCGAACGGCCGGACAGCGGGCGCCGGACGAGACCGGCGCCGCCGACGGAATCTGCTCAGCGGATCGGCGAGCGGCAGACGGCGAAAGCCCGACTTCGTTGGCGCTTTAACGTCGCCGCCTGTCATCAGCGCGCGGAACTGCGCCTCGCTCATGCCGCGCGGCAAAACGATGCCGGAGCGGGTGCTGCCCTTCTTCACGAAGGACGTTTTCGGCTTGGGCCGCGGCGGCCGGGGCTTCGGCAAGGACACCACCAGCCCGCGCGCGGCGATGATGATCAGTCGCCGCGCAGCGGACTCGGCGGGCCTGAGCAGCCGCAGCACCGCACGGTGGATATGGCGCGGCAGATGTGTGCGGGTCTCGGAGAGCCCGGCCATTTTGACCAGTGCGGCGAGGACGCGGGCGAGCTTCTCCCGGTTCTTTGACACCACCACCGTCCAGTCCATCGCCGCCTCCTTTCATCAGGCGAGGGGATTATCGAGTGGGTGCGGAGGGGGTGGACAGATTTGCGGAAATGCGAATCATCTGATTGTTACCTCTTTGGTTGGGTTGGATGCAGTCGAAAAGCGGTTGGTTAGAGAGCCGCCGCCTGAGTTGCACGCCGCGTGGTCGCCCAAAGATCCAGTCAATTCCGCGCGACGGGCGCGACGCCTGATCCTTGACATGATCCTGCTTCGTGCCGTGGATTCCGTGGATGTCTATCTTCGAATAGAGCGCCGCCATCCTGGAGTAATTCAAGAAGACAACTTGCGACGACGCATCGATGGCGCCGGAAGAAGCATTTTCGAAAAGGTTGTCGCTCTCGAAGGGCGTTACGGCTCGGGCGATCCGGTCGCGTTCGCTATGGTATTCGTGATGATCGCCTGGCGAAACAAGAGCGCGCACGAAGAGGCCGACGCCACATTGGATGTACGACACAAAGACACGCTGCGGACGAACGAAGGTGTCGTTCAGGCGCGCTATCGTGGACTTGAAGTCGAGCGGTTGCTCTCACGTTTCGAAACAGCTGAGCCAACTTTCAAGGAGGCCGCTTCACTTGTTGGAGCAGCTCAGGGGTTTGTCGAATTCTTAGAGCGAAGGTTGTTTCGTGACTTAGATACGGAAAAGTATTTGAAGGAGCTGCTTTGGAGCGCGCCTGCCGCGCTTAGCAGCGGGGAGGCGAACAGGTACCGCAAGAGGCGATTTCAATCTGTCTGGGGCCGTGATGCCTCGGACCGGCAATCTGCTGTGATCCGTCATCTGCGGGAATTCGGGATCACAGACAAGCGCAGAGATGATGAAGTGGCGACATTCGGTTCTTCTAAGATACGTGAACTTTGCGGGATGACGCCAAACGAAGTCTATGGTTGGGCAAAACCAGACGCTGAACCAACCTAAGTCGGTCCGGCGCATGATAGCGGCCGAACCGCTTCGAAACCAAAAGAGTTCCTTCTTCTCCGCAGCCGCGCGTTTCCCCTACCTAGGCGACGGGGTCACCTCTGCCTAAGGCCGAATTATGGAACTGCAGGAAGAAGTTACTGCCGAAATTTCCAGTAGTGGGATCGGAAACGCGCTGGTTGAGGATTGTCATAACCGAGAGAAATACTATAGTCCCGTTCCGCTGGTCGTCGTTTATCAGTATAATTTATTTCATATCCAAGATGTTGCACTAGCCTAGCGTAATCATCCACCCGATACATAAACTTCGCCACTGTATGAACGGAATATCTTAAATGAGGCTCTGGCGCGCCATAGAGAAGCTGCACACGCTGTCTCAGGAAGCGGTAAGCCATAAAATCTGTAAAGTAGAACTCATAGTATACCTTGCCGATTAGCGAGTTGAATCTCGCGTCGCTGCTATGCTTTTTGAGCCAAAGATTTACAGCACTAAATGCCGTGGGCAGTTTTTCTGTAACGGCATAGAAGTTGGGGCTCCAATACCCCTTAGTCAGGCAGATGCAATAGACCTTTCGATGCTGGAACGGGTCGAAAGCGCGAAGCCGTATCATACAACTGCACTCACAATGACCACGGCCAGAACTATTACGACAAACGCAACTACGCCCAGTCGGCCCTCTGCGCTGCCGTCGAGCAATTTTGCGATACGAATTGAGATCTTGGGTTCGGGCATCGACGCACCTCTTCATTAAACGGTGAAAATCGATGCCCTCCGGGTATGTCAGCGAAAGGCGGCCTTCTTGGCAAGAAAAATCGCCTGCAAAAAAATTCTCTTAACCTCATGTAATTTCGAGAAAATCACTCTGTGTATCACCTGCCGGCTGAATTATGGCTGAAAGGTGGCGAATCTGCCTGATCAGAGGACGATTAATGCGATTCACTCCGCGGCCTCGCGTTTCCCCTTCGGGCGGCGTTCCAGCAATTCCTTCAGAAACTGCCCGGTGTAGCTGCGCTTCACCTTGACGATGTCTTCCGGCGTGCCTGAGGCGACGAGTTCGCCGCCGCCGTCGCCGCCGTCGGGGCCGAGGTCGATCAGCCAGTCGGCCGTCTTGATGACTTCGAGATTGTGCTCGATGACGACGACCGTGTTGCCCTGGTCGACCAGCTCGTGCAGCACTTCGAGCAGTTTCGCCACGTCGTGGAAGTGGAGCCCGGTGGTTGGCTCGTCGAGGATGTAGAGCGTCTTGCCGGTCGCCTTGCGCGACAGTTCCTTGGCCAGCTTGATGCGCTGCGCCTCGCCGCCGGACAAAGTGTTCGCCTGCTGGCCGATGTGGATGTAGCCGAGGCCCACCTGATTGAGCGTGGTGAGCTTGTCGCGCACCGAAGGCACGGCCGAGAAGAAGTCGACGCCTTCCTCGACCGTCATGTCGAGCACATCGGCGATCGATTTCCCTTTGAACAGGACTTCCAGCGTCTCGCGATTGTAGCGCTTGCCGTGGCAGACGTCGCAGGTGACGTAGACGTCCGGCAGGAAGTGCATCTCGATCTTGATGACGCCGTCGCCCTGGCACGCCTCGCAGCGGCCGCCCTTGACGTTGAAGGAGAAACGGCCGGGCGCATAACCGCGCGCCTTGGCTTCGGGCAGGCCGGCGAACCAGTCGCGGATCGGCGTGAAGGCGCCGGTGTAGGTGGCCGGGTTGGAGCGCGGCGTGCGGCCGATGGGCGACTGGTCGATGTCGATGACCTTGTCGAGATATTCGAGCCCCTCGATGCGGTCGTGGTCGGCGGCGTGCTCTCTGCTGCCCATGATGCGGCGCGACGCGGCCTTGAACAGCGTCTCGATCAGGAAGGTGGACTTGCCGCCGCCCGACACGCCGGTGACGGCGGTAAACGTGCCGATCGGGATCTCGGCGGTCACGTCCTTCAGATTGTTGCCGCGCGCGCCGACGACTTTTATGCGCTTCGCCTTCTTCGGCTGGCGGCGCACGTCGGGCGTCGCAATCTCCAGCTCGCCGGACAGATATTTGCCGGTGATGGAGTTCGGGTTCGCCATGACCTGCTGTGGCGTGCCCTCGGCGATGATCTTGCCGCCATGGATGCCGGCAGCCGGGCCGATGTCGACGACATAGTCGGCCTCCATGATCGCATCCTCGTCATGCTCGACGACGATCACCGTGTTGCCGATGTCGCGCAGATGCTTCAGCGTGTCGAGCAGGCGGGCATTGTCGCGCTGGTGCAGACCGATCGACGGCTCGTCCAGCACATAGAGCACGCCGGTGAGGCCGGAGCCGATCTGCGAGGCAAGCCGGATGCGCTGGCTCTCGCCGCCCGACAGCGTGCCGGAACTGCGCGACAGGGTCAGGTAGTCGAGGCCGACATCGTTCAGGAAGCGCAGGCGTTCGCGGATTTCCTTGAAGATGCGGCCGGCGATCTCGTTCTGCTTGGCGTTGAGCTTTGCCGGCAGCTCGCTGAACCACGCATCCGCCTTGCGGATCGACTGGCCGGTGACCTCGCCGATATGCAGGCCGGCGATCTTCACCGCCAGCGCTTCCGGCTTCAGGCGGAAGCCGGTGCAGGCGGGGCAGGGCGTCTCCGACATGAAACGCTCGATCTCCTCGCGCATCCAGGCGGATTCGGTCTCCTTCCAGCGGCGCTCGAGATTGGGGATCACGCCCTCGAAGGTTTTCGTCGTCTTGTAGGAGCGCAGCCCGTCGTCATAGTTGAACGTCACCTCGCGGTCGCCGGTGCCGTTGAGCACGGCATCCCTGGCGTCCTTCGACAGATCCTTGAACTTGTCGCCGAGCTTGAAGCCGTAGGCTTTGCCGAGCCCTTCCAGCGTCTGGGTGTAATAGGGCGAGGTGGATTTGGCCCAAGGCGAGACGGCGCCGTCGCGCAGGGTCTTGTCCTCATCCGGCACGATCAGTTCCGGATCGATCGCGCGCTGGAAGCCGAGCCCATCGCAGGTCGGGCAGGCGCCGGCCGGGTTGTTGAAGGAGAAGAGCCGCGGCTCGATCTCGGGGATGGTGAAGCCGGAGACAGGGCAGGCGAATTTTTCGGAGAAGAGGATGCGCCGGTGCGTCTCGTTCTTGGATTTGTAAGCGCTGCCGCCCGCTTCGGTATCGGCGGCCGGCAGCGGCTCGTCGGCGAATTCGGCGATGGCGAGGCCGTCGGCGAGTTTCAGCGCGGTTTCGAGCGAGTCGGCCAGGCGCGAGGCAAGGTCGGGCCGGACGCTGACGCGGTCGACGACGACATCGATGTCGTGCTTGTATTTCTTGTCGAGCGTGGGCGCGTCGGCGATCTCGTAGAAAGCGCCGTCGACCTTGACGCGCTGAAAGCCTTTCTTCTGCAGCTCGGCGAGCTCCTTCTTATACTCACCCTTGCGGCCGCGCACGATCGGCGCGGTGATGTAGAGCCGCGTCTTCTCCGGCAGTTCGAGAATGCGGTCGACCATTTGGCTGACCGTCTGGCTCTCGATCGGCAGGCCGGTCGCCGGCGAATAGGGGACGCCGACGCGCGCGAAGAGCAGGCGCATGTAGTCGTAGATTTCGGTGACGGTGCCGACCGTCGAGCGCGGATTGCGCGAAGTCGTCTTCTGCTCGATCGAGATGGCGGGCGACAGGCCGTCGATCTGGTCGACGTCCGGCTTCTGCATCATTTCGAGGAACTGGCGCGCATAGGCGGAGAGCGACTCGACGTAACGGCGCTGGCCCTCGGCATAGATCGTGTCGAAGGCGAGCGAGGATTTGCCCGAGCCCGACAGGCCGGTCATGACGATCAGGCTCTCGCGGGGGAGGTCGAGATCGATATTCTTCAGATTGTGTTCGCGCGCGCCGCGAATGGAAATGTATTTGTGGTCGGCCATGGCCGGTCCGCCGCCTTATGCTCGATGTCTTCGGAATGGCAGGGAACGCTCCGGCCAACCGCAGATATAGGTATTGCCCCCGCGCCGTCGAGAGGATGCTGGCGAGAGCGCACGCGAGAGCGTTCACGAGAGCATTCACCTGGGGCGCCAGCATTGATCTAGCGAGGATTGAAGCGGCACCGCAAGCGAAAAGAACAAAGAGGAAACAGGCTCCTGACAGTCCTCCTGTGGAAAACCGCCGCGTAACAATCATCACAATTTGGTTTACCGGATGGCGGAACGGTTGACGTGTGAGATGTGGGGGCGCACATTTCCTCAGTCTTTCAGATCGGGCACGCGTGGCGAAACAGCCGGTTTGCGACAGAGCGCAAACTATTTGCGAGACGCCGCAAATGTCGCGTGAGAGTTCCCCGGGTCCGAGCCCTTCGGGTCGCGCACCCTCGGTGGAATGCCCTGGATCGAAAGGCACATGTGTCCAACGAGCAGGGAGAGAGGCATGACCCCACCGGACAGTCGCTTCTGGCTCCGCGCCATCGTGGAGCCGCAGCAGGCATAAGTGCTTTGGCTTCGGAACGTGCACATTCCGCCTCAAGCAAACCGTGACCGGCTGATCACCCTACAATCAGAGACCACTGGTCGGATCGTCGGCATAACGCCGCGAAGCATCCGAAGATAAAGTCGGTGATACACTCCCGACATTCCCGGGCAAGTTCCCGTGCAGGCCTCGACCGCTCCCGACAGGGCGGCGAGGCCTTTGTTTTGCGCCGCGTTCCATGTGCCAAAAAGTATTCGCGACACCTTGCAATTGTCGTTCTGAAGTACTAGAACAAAGGAAGAACAAACTTATCTGTGGACCATTGGGTGCGGGCAAGCCCTCGGCGGAAACGATAGGATAGGGTGCGCCACCCGAGAAAGCGGGCGGACTGGTCAGCCCGAAAGCTGAAGTTCGATTTTGTTAGGACGAGCGTAGGAGACGTCACATGGCTGGCAGCGTGAACAAGGTCATTCTGGTTGGAAATCTCGGAGCGGATCCGGAAATCCGCCGGCTCAATTCGGGCGATCCGGTCGTCAACATCCGCATCGCGACGTCGGAAACCTGGCGCGACAAGAATTCCGGCGAGCGCAAGGAAAAGACCGAGTGGCACAATGTCGTGATTTTCAACGACAACCTCGCCAAGGTCGCCGAGCAGTACCTGAAGAAGGGCATGAAGGTTTACGTCGAGGGCCAGCTGCAGACGCGCAAATGGCAGGATCAGCAAGGCCAGGACAAATATACGACCGAAGTGGTACTGCAGAAATTCCGCGGCGAGCTGCAGATGCTCGACTCGCGCGGGCAGGGCGGTGGCGGCGATCAGGTCGGCTACGATCGCGGCGGTTCGAGCCGTGGCTCTGATTTCGGCCAGGCGAGCCCGGCCGAACGCGCAGGCGGCAAGAGCAGCGGCAATTTCTCGCGCGAGATGGACGACGAGATCCCGTTCTGATGCACGCGGCCGCCGATGTGTGAATGGTGCGGCGCGCCGGCAGGATTGCTCGACGGCTTTTCGGTCGTCGAGCGGCCGGCGCAGACGCTGGTCGGCCGCGTGTGGGAAGGGACGTATTCGCAAGCTGCGGGCGGTGCGCTGCATCCCGTGCTTGCGAAGGTGCAGGCTCAAGGCACCGGCGAGGGGAAGCAGGCTGGCGCGGCGCTCTGGGCCGGGCCGATTGTGGGCATCTCCTGGAACGATCGGCCCGACGGATTTCGCTATTTCGTCGGCATCGAGAGCGACGCGGTCGATGCGGAAAAATCGCCGCTGAAAGTACCAGCCATGCGCTTTGCCACCGCCTGGCACGATGCCAGCGACGGCGACGTGACGGAGCACTACCAGCTCATGCTGCAGTGGATGGAGCGCGAAGGGCTCTCCTGGGACAAATCGCGCATGCACCACCGCGAGGAATATCCGCTGCACGCGGACTTTTCCGCCCCGCCGATGCTCAGGCTGATGGTGCCGGTTCGGTAGGCATCTTTGTCGGCGGCCAGCTCTTCCTCGTCATTCCGGGCCGCGAAGCGGAACCCGGAATCCAGAGCGCCGACCGAAACCCTGCACGCAATATTGTTTCACACGAAGCGGAACGCAGAATCGAGAGCGCCGCCAGAAACCCTGCTGTACGCAATGTTATTTTCATCGTTCAAACTCACATCTCTGGATTCCGGGTTCCGCTGCGCGGCCCCGGAATGACGAGGAGGAGTTGGCCAGCCGCAAGGGGCGCGCCGGTTGCTACGCCGCCATCAGCGCCTTGATGCCGTCGGCGACGAACTGCACGGCGAGTGCGGCCAGGATGACACCCAGCAGCCGCGTCAGGATCGAGCGGCCGGTCTGGCCGAGGAAACGGTCGATGCGCTCCGCCAGCACGAAGACGATGTAGGTCAGAGCCAAGCAGACAAGGATGATCGCCACCAGCGCGATCTGACCGGCCCAGGTCGGGAATGAGCCGGAGAGAAGCACGGTCGCCGAGATGGCGCCGGGACCGGCGATCAGCGGGATCGCCAGCGGGAAGGCCGCGATGTTGTGGATGTGGTCCTTGGTGATCGCCACGTCGGAGATCTTCTCCTTCCGATCCTGCCGGCGCTCGAACACCATCTCGAAGGCGATGAAGAAGAGCAAAAAGCCGCCGGCGACACGGAAGGCCGGCAGCGTGATGCCGAAGATGCTGAGGATCGCAGCACCCGCGATGGCGAACAGCGCCATGACGCCGAAGGCGATGATGCTGGCGCGCACCGACACCTGGCGGCGCTCCTCGCGGTTCATGCCGCGCGTGACTGCGAGGAACAGCGGCGCAAGCCCTGGCGGGTCGATGGTCACCAATATGGTGAGGAACGCATTGAACAGGCTGTCGTAGCTCGGCATTCGTCCCCCTCCGGCGCCCTATTCCTAGAGCTTCCGCCGGGAGAAGGGAACCGGTCTGCTCACCGCCTCGGGTTCCGCCGTCGCGCCTAGGGCCGCATGCGAAGCGTAGACATTGCCGGCCGCGCCGCTTGCGGTATCGGCAGCTCCGGAATGGCATGAAGTTGCGAATAACGAGGAAACCGGGCGACCATCGCCAGAACGGCAAACGCGACAAAGGCACCGGCAATCACATCGATGAAATAGTGTCCTCCAAAAACCGGCGTCGATGCGATCATGGCGACGCTGTAGACGACGCCGGGCCAGTAGAAGAGCGTGCGGCGCAAGCACCAGGCGACAACGATGCCGGCGGCGGTGTGAAACGACGGGAACGTGACCAGGCCAGGCATGTTAGCAAGGTTCAGCCCGAACGGATCGCCGCTGCGCAATGTGCGCAGGTCGTGGAGATGATAGAGGCCCGGCGGTGTCGAAAATTCGTCCAGAAGTTCCGGGCGTTCAAGCATATAGGCACTGCCGCTTCGGCCGGGAAAAACATGCCGATGCTCGTGCAGATGATGGCGGTCGCGAAGAAAGTCACCGCGAAGAATTCCGTCTGACGGATCCTGCCGAGCACGACCAGGAGGAGGAAGATTACGATAGCGATCGCATAGGAGAGCGACGCATAGGCCTGATCGAGTGTCCAGCTCAGGAAAGGTTTCCCCGCGACGAACGCGAAATATGCATTCCAGTCGAGCAACAGCGACCGGTCGGCGCGCGCCAACCATTCGTCGGCGTGAGGCAGCGCCAGCGACATCGTCAGATGGTTGAAAATCCGCAAGGTCGTCCACGCGAAATACAGAAAGAAGAATGCCTGGCAGCCGAGAATGGCGCGCTCGACGACAGCCGGCGGGACGAGGACCGACCCATTTCGCGCGATAGCGCCGGTTTCAGGGTCTTTGAGGCGCGTCAGAACCAGCGACATGATGAAGAGGCCCAAACTCAACGAGAGTTCGGGCAAGGCATGCGCGACATTGATGTGGACACGAGCGATCGCCACCCAGATGGCGTTTATGGAGGTTAAAATCGCCAAACCAGCATAGCACGCGGCGCCTGGAAAGAAAGACATCTATCAGCCAAAGCTAATATTACTGTTCTAATGGAAGTTTAGTACAGAGTAATCTCCAAAGACTTACGCGATGCAGAAGATTCTTAGTAATCTGGCCATATTGTCGATCGATCTACATCCGGCCCAAGGAAATCCCTCATCGGGAAATCCCTGCCCGTCTTACGGTGAAAATCGTCCGCGCGCGGCGTCGCTTCGGCGGCGAGGAGGCCGCCGGCTATTCGGCGCTGCCGCAATAGGCCTCGATGCGGTAGCCGTCCGGGTCGATGGCGAAGGCGGCGAAATAGGTATCGCCGTAGTCGGCGCGCAGGCCAGCCGCGCCATTGTCGTCGCCGCCTGATTTCAGCGCCGCGGCGTGGAAGGCTTTGACGCTCTTTCGGTGGGGTGCAGCGAAGCAGAAGTGCAGGCCAGATGCCATGTCGGGCGGTACAGGCCGCTCAGCGGCATTCACCCACAGCGCCACCTGGCCGTTGCCGTAACCGAGCGAAGAAGGCGAATTGCTGAGGCAGTCATAACCCAGCGGTTTCAGCACGGCGTCGTAGAAGCGTTTCGAGCGCGCGACGTCAGCGACGCCAATGGAGACGTGGTCGATCATTTTGGTTCTCCGGGGTTTGTGGATATGCGGCGGGCGAAATGTTCGTAGGTGATTTTCCAGGGGTCGCCGTCTGAGGCACGTTCCTCGCCAATCCAATGAAAACTGTCGGGCGTGATCTCGGTGAACCGCCATCGCGTTTTCAGGCTGCGCGAGTCAGAGCCGATCTGAACGATGTCCGTGTCGTCCGCCCGTCCGATCTGGCGCGCATAATCCTGGTTGAGCGGATCGCTCCAGATGATGTGCCAGCCGCCGATCGCAGGATCGAAGACGCGCAGGGTCGTGCCGTACATGGTCGACGGGGCAGGGCGTTTCGGCCTGATCCAGATGTCCTGAACAGCGCGGCCTTCGAGCACCCAGCCGAAGTGGATTTCTCCCGCCCATGTCTCGGTCGTGCCGTCGTCACGGTGGTGGAGCGTGTCCGTCTCCCATCTCCCGACGAACTGGCCGTAGAGGTGCATGTCTTTCGCGCGGTCGGCCGGCGGACCTTTGGAGTCCAGTGCGCCCAGGAATGACGACATCATCATCGTCACGGCACGCGGCGCGCGAAGAACTCGACCTCGGTCTGCCATGTCTGGCCGTCCATGGAGCGTTCGCCGATCCAGTGGAAACTGTCAGGTGTGATTTCGGTGAAGCGCCAGCGAACATTTTCGCCGCGCGCGTCGGTGCCGGTCTGGATGATGTCGTTGCCGTCGGCGCGGCCGGTCTGGCGCGAGTAATATTGCTTGGCCGGATCGCTCCAGATGATGTGCCAGGCGTCGATGCCGGGGTCGTAGACGCGCAGCGTCGTACCGAACATCTGGGGTGGAAAATCGCTGTCGCGGCGCGGCGCGATCCAGACGTCCTGGATGGCGCGGCCGCCCAGCACCCAGCCGAAATGGATTTCGCCATTGCCCTTTAGCGTTTTGCCGTCCGGCTGATAGCGGACGACATCCATCTCCCAACTGCCGACGAACCGACCATAGAGGCCAAGCTTGTCGGCGAGGTCGAGGGCAGGGCCGTCCG